>NZ_JACJFC010000013.1:0-135543 GCF_014164385.1 Pseudoalteromonas sp. SG43-3 | reverse complement strand
CACCACGACATTTCCAAGCTTCAAATTCTAGAAAGCCCGAATCTAACGATTCGGGCTTTTTTACGTCTGCAGAAAAGTGAAATGCGCACAATTAACACACTTTCACATCAACACCTATCACGTAGTTCGGGCGAGCATAGCGACTCCCGACGTTAAAATCACATCGGTAATAACTATAGTGTTCTTATTTCACGAGCTGGATTACCCGCTACTACGGTATTAGCCATTACATTTTTAGTTACTACAGATCCTGCACCCACAATACTATTTTCACCAATACTCACACCCGCTAAAATAATAGCGCCTGCGCCAATCCATACGTTATTGCCTAACGCGATAGGGGCTGCAAAGTTTTCTTTATTAAGCCTTTCTGCTGGATTAGTAGCATGTGACACAGATAAAAGCTGAACGTTTGAGCCTATTAAACAGTCATCACCTATGGTGATTGAGTAATTGGCTAATGGCGAATCTAGGAGTGTGCAATTAATATTTATAAAAGTACGATCACCAATAACTATTTGATTGCCATAATCGCAATGAAAACCTGATTCTATAATTACCTCTTCACCGCATTGTGCGAACAGCTCTTTAATACGCTTTAAATTACCTTTGCTCGGGCTTTTATTGAATAATCGGCATATCTCGCCTGTTTGTTTTCTTTGCATTAAATATGGCTTAGCCACGCTATTAAATAATTTCATTGAGTTTGTTATTCATTTATATGCATACATTATTAAGTATTATCTCATGCTTATATATTTTACTGAAAAGTTGTTATTACCTTTTTGTATGGGCTAAAAAGGTTTTAAACAAATTTTGACTTTTATTATATTCCTTTTTAAAAAAGCTTTAATAATGTAAAATTCATGTTACAAGGAGTAAGTAATGAAATTAAATAAACTAACTAAATTATTCTGTTTAACAATTATTTTAGCCGGTTGTGGGGGAGGGGGTAATGATGCCAGCCAACCTGCTAATAATGATTCTGGTTCTTCTGGAAAAACTAAATTTGTTAAGCCTGATTATCAAAATACGCCTACCTATGACGGTGAATTATCTTTATTCGAAATAACAGCAAGTAATGTAACTCAACTAACAACTCAGTACTCATATCTAATAGATAGCCTAAATTCCATAGTATTTGGAGAGGATTATCAAAATCTATTTCTCCACGACCCAGTGCTAGATAACCAATCTGATAATTTCGGTTGTGTTACTGGCTCTGCTGACATGAAAGAGGAAGAGGCTAATCAGCACTATATAATTACTTATAACAATTGCTCTGCTGCTGGGTGGGTTTTTAATGGGCAATCTGATATTTATATCGAAAACTCTAACGCTGAATTTGTTTTAGAATATGGGGTAGTACCTAGTTTAACAATTAGTAACGAAGTGCTTGGGGTTACCTATTTAACAGAAGGTTTTGCTATTGCTAATAGTCAGGGAGTTAATAGTGACAGTAGCGCTACTGTGAATATTCAATTTAAAGGTGCTGATGAAAATTCCCTTGATATTTTATTCTCTAATGTAAGGCTTGATGCTGTTTTAGATGCAACCAATGTTGGGTATGGTATTGGTTTTAATGGCGAAGTTTATTTTAGTGATTTAGGAAAACTAACAATAAAAACTGATGAGTTTTATCCAACCAATGATATATCTCTGCCTTCAATAATAGGAGCAAAGTACACCCTAATATCACAAAATACTGCTAGTGTAGCTCTCAAAGCTAATGGCATTTCGACCATACATCTATCTAATGAATTTTTGCCACTAGAGTTTTATTTAACTGACTTAGATAATGTTTATAACAATACTGCCAGCTCTATTCCTATAGCAAGTATTTCAGGCTCGAACAAAGCTCTACGACACTCTATCCTTACTCTTGATGCAACGCAGTCCAAGGACTCTGATTTTGAACCATTAGGTTATGAGTGGAAATTAATAACTTTTCCGCAGAATGCTAGTTGGCAACTTGGCACCGGTAGCAAAATTGACTTTATTGGAGACCTACCTGGCCTTTATCGTATTTCGTTAACAGTTGTAGACCCAAGTGGTGCAGAAAATACTGTGGAGCATGAGTTTAAATTAGAAAAACTGCCAGCAATTGTTTCTGACATTACTGCATATGATGAAATAGAATTAGGTGAACACTATACAGCCATTATTAACTTATCCAATGATGAGTTCGATGGTCCTTTTGAATACAAAATTGCTTATGGGCCAAGTAATATCTCGATTTCAGAACAAGGAGAGATTAATTGGTTAAGCAACGCGCCTGACTTTGGTAGTAATTTAAACGTAAATTTTGCTGTTGATATCTCAAACTCTGACAATCAAATAAGAATTAAACACCAAATCAACCTTCAATCACTCGGTGGCGTAGATAATCGCTCAGTTGGTTATGTGAACAACTCAACATCCAGTGTAGCTTCAATTAAGCTTTCGAACCAAAAAAGGGGTGTATTACGCGGTAATGATAATTATATCTTAAGTCTCAGTGAGACAGGTTTGCTAGAATACAATAAATGGATACCTCCCTTACCTTCAAATGTTGAGCATGTAGGTGCATTTCTTAATCAGTCAGGGACGCAACTAAATTGGCTAAGTATTACTTACAACCAAGAGGCAGCTAAGCATCAAATATTTTTAACTAATGAGGGCTCATGTAGTTTGCTGATAGATGATGTTTCGGCTGAAAATTATAACTCTATGGTATTTGATTACAACGGCGATGGTATTGAAGATATTCTTCTTTCGGCGGGGCATTCGTATGATAGCTATCTTATTAATGGAAATGATCTTTCTATCACTACGCTTATTGTTGCGCCGGACCTTTCACTTAATTATTCAAATCGCTTGATTCAAGTTTGTGATTTGAATAACGACGGCTTTAAAGAGTTAATTGATAGGGAAAGTATATTTGATGTCAAACAGAACAAATACCTGATAGGACCCTATTCTGAATATAAATTTAAGGCATTTACCAGTGGTGATAATTGTCGTGTAACTAGATATAAGGCCTCCGAACATTATAGTGAACTAATATGGTGGGAAGGTGGTGAACTGCAGGTGGGTAGTGAAAAGTTTGAGACTAATTTCAATGATGGTATTTCGATTAGCCTTGAAGTAGATAGTCCTTATAGTCATGTTTATTTTTCTAATTCAAAAGAGCTTTATTACTTTGATCAGCAGTGGCAATTGTTCTCTGTATCTATTGCTGAAAACCCCATTGGGAGAGTAATAGGTGCTGTTGATTTTGATAATGATGGAATACAGTCATTATTAGTAAGCAAAACAGATAGTTTAGAAGGAAGTTATTTATACGAAGAATATGCGATGCAAAGCTTTAGCTATGAGAATGGGCTATGGCAGCTTGAGTATTCATCAGTGGCTCAAGGTCAACTTCCTAATCTTCATATTGTTGGTGCTGTTGATGATACGGTTAGCATTTCAGATTTTGGCCGTTCGGCTAAGGTAACGCACAATAATGCACCTGTTACTTTCACTGGAGAGATGCTGTTAACGCAAGATAATGAAAATCAAATTGAGTATTCATTAACTCAAATTAACAACGAGACATTTATTGTTAAACGCAATACAGGTTCAACCAGTGTAATTTGGCAAACTAGCGTTGCAGAAGTGACTTTTTCTAATTCGTATGATTTTGCTTTTACAGAGTCCGAAACACACTTGAGCTTTAAAAGTGATATTAGATATTACACAATCGCTAAAAAAACAGGAGAAGTCGTATCAAGAGCCTACTTTCCTTACTTGCCGTCTGAGGAGTTGTCAAAAATAATAATAGGTTATTACGATTTAGGTATAGCTTTTTACGAAAATCCAAGCTTATCACCCATTTCAATTGACAGTAGCAATTGGCCTGTACCTTTAGATTTCTTACAAGAAACAACAAGCCATGTAGCGCATGTACATGCTATTCAGCTAGATTCAGATCCTCAACTAGAGCTAATAATTGATTATCGTACTTTTGGTACTTTCGATGAAGAAGGTGGTTTAATAGTATTAGATACGAAAACGAAAGCATTAGAAATTTTGGACGAACAACAAATTAAGGGCTTTACAATTTACCACAAAGAGAAAATCCTCGATGAAGCTATAGGTGGCGTTTATGGCCGAAACTATCTGGCGCATTACTCTATGGAAAAAACAATTAGCCTAGTGGATAAGTTATCAAATCAAGTTATTTGGGAGAGTCCACAAATCTCGAATAATTACCACGATGTATTAATTCAAAAAGATGAGCGTGATTCTTGGAGTTTATATATTTTAGGTAGTGAGTTTTTAATATATCCTTATTTGAACTAAAAAATAATAGCGTGCTCAGTAATCTAGTTTCTAGCTCACTGAGCAAGTTAGAATGTTTCACCACATCTACATGCTGTTAAATTAAAAAGCGCACATTGCGCTTTTTTTACGCATTCACTTGCCATTTATTATGTTTCGTTTAAAATCTACTAACTTTCGAAGCGAAACTTAATTGTAATTACTTATGACCAAACGAAACACCCAGCAACGCCGCCATCTGATCCTTACTCAAGTTAATGAATTAGGTGAAGTGGCTGTCGATATTTTAGCTGAACAGTTTCAAACATCTGAAGTAACCATTCGAAAAGATTTAACCGCGCTTGAAAAAAGTGGCTTATTGCTGCGCCGTTACGGCGGTGCTATTGCTCTGCCTAAAGAAATTGTTAGCGATGAAATAGATTCAAAGCGCAAAGTAGCTATAGCTAAGGCAGCAGCAAAACTTATAAAAGATCATAACCGTATTATTATTGATAGCGGGCGTACTACGGCTGCGATGATCCCTGAGCTTGCAAATAAGCGCGGGTTAGTTGTAATGACCAATGCCATTAAAGTCGCGAGTCGTTTGCTAGCGCTCGAGAATGAGCCAACACTTTTGATGACCGGTGGAACATGGGATCCACATTCTGAATCATTTCAGGGGCAAGTTGCCGAAAACGTATTATGCTCTTACGACTTTGATCAGCTATTTATTGGCGCTGACGGCATAGATGTAAAGCGTGGTACTACTACCTTTAATGAGCTAGTTGGTTTAAGCCAAGTTATGGCAAAAGCTGCTCGTGAAGTAATTGTAATGGTTGAATCAGATAAGATTGGCCGAAAAATACCAAATTTAGAATTACCGTGGAAAATAGTAACCACATTAATAACCGACAATGGCTTAGCAGACGAAAAACGCAAAGCAATTGAGGCGTGTGGTGTAAAACTAATTTGCGCAGAGATTATTGAATAGTAACTACAAAGTGAGTTACTAGAATTAAAAAATTAATGGAGACACTATGTGTGGAATAGTTGGGGCAGTTGCAGAGCGTCCAGTAAACAAAATTTTAGTTGAAGGCCTTAAACGTCTTGAATACCGTGGTTATGACTCAGCAGGCGTAGCATTGCTTGATGGCAACACACTTAATACTGTTAAAGCAGTAGGTAAAGTAGTAAACGTAGAAGCTGCACTTGAGAAAGCAGGCGTTAGCGGTCATACAGGTATTGCACACACTCGCTGGGCAACACATGGTAGCGTTACAGAAGCAAATGCACACCCACATGTATCAAACAACCAGTTAGCACTTGTGCACAACGGTATTATTGAAAACCACGCAAGCTTACGCGCATCGCTTAAAGAAGAAGGCTACGAGTTTCTATCTGAAACCGATACCGAAGTAATGGTGCACTTAATTCATAAGCTTCGTAAGCAGCACACGACTTTACTAGCATCAGTACAAGCTGCTGTTAAACAGTTTGAAGGTGCGTTTGGTACAGTTGTATTTGATAAAGCAAACGACAACGAAATCATTGTAGCGCGCTCAGGTAGCCCTCTTGTTATTGGTTTAGGCCTTGGCGAAAACTTTATAGCTTCTGATCAGTTAGCACTATTACCTGTTACTCGTAGCTTCATCTTTTTAGAAGAAGGCGATGTAGCGCGTATTACACGTGACACAGTAGAAATTTTTGATGAAAATGGCGACGCTGTAGAGCGTGAAGTGATTGAGTCAAACATTACACAAGATGCATCAGGCAAAGGCGACTACCGCCACTACATGCTAAAAGAAATCTACGAGCAACCACTTGCGGTACGTAATACCCTTGAAGGGCGTTTAAACGACGACCGCGTAGCAATTGATGCCTTTGGCGAAAGCGCTCAGCAAATATTTAAAGACGTAAAACACGTGCAAATTATTGCCTGTGGTACGTCTTACCATTCAGGTATGGTTGCACGTTATTGGCTTGAGCAATTTGCAGGCGTTAGCTGTAATGTAGAAATAGCTTCTGAATTTAGATACCGTCAGTCGTTTGTTCATGAAAATAGCTTACTTGTTACTATTTCTCAATCGGGTGAAACTGCCGATACGCTAGCTGCATTACGCCTAGCTAAAGAGCAAGGTTACATGGCCTCAATGACCATTTGTAACGTACCTGGTTCATCGCTTGTACGCGAATCAGACCTTGCCTTTATGACCAAAGCTGGCGCTGAAATAGGCGTGGCTTCTACTAAAGCATTTACAACGCAATTAGTTGGTTTGTTAATGCTTACTGCGTCTATAGCTCAAGAAAAACAGCTTGATCAAAGTGCTATTGTTAATGCTATAAAAGTACTACCTGCTAAGCTTGAAGAAACATTACTGCTTGCAGATGGCATTGCAGACCTTGCAGAAGAATTTGCCGACAAGCATCACTCACTGTTTTTAGGTCGTGGCTCACAATATCCAATCGCGATGGAAGGTGCGCTTAAACTTAAAGAGATTTCTTACATTCACGCAGAAGCCTACGCAGCGGGCGAGCTAAAACATGGCCCACTCGCACTTATTGATGCTGACATGCCAATTATTGTTGTAGCACCAAACAATGAGTTATTAGAAAAGCTTAAATCAAACGTAGAAGAAGTACGCGCACGTGGCGGCATTATTTACGTATTCGCAGATAAAGATTCACACTTTGAGTCAGACGACACAATGCGTGTTATCAACGTAAACCACACTGACGACATTATTGCGCCAATTGTTTACACACTGCCATTACAGTTACTGTCGTACTACGTAGCGGTAATTAAAGGTACCGACGTTGACCAACCTCGTAACTTAGCTAAATCTGTTACGGTTGAGTAAAATCAATAGGTTATTATTTATTAGTTAAAACTAAAAAGGCGCTCGATGCGCCTTTTTTTGTACCTCAAAGCCTGTTAGATTAAATAACACACTATTTTCTAAAGGATTAGCTATGCGTTTATTCACTGCTATTTTTATATGTAGCTTATTTATAGTTTCTAATAACACACTTGCAGAGCCTGATTTAAAACAGCAAACCATTAGCTATAAGCAACAAACGCATACTATCAATTCAGTAATTTTAAATGAGCTACGTACCGTTGTAGTTCAACTTCCAAAGAGTTACCAAGCTAATCCAAACAAAGTTTATCCAGTTATTTATCGCCTAGATGGCGCGGGTAACATACCGCTTATAAGTGCTGTAATGGATCGACTGCAAAATAATAATCTTGCGCCTGAGGTTATTATTGTCGCTATTGAAAACACCAATCGCTTAAGAGATTTATACCCCACAGTTAATAAAGAGCCACAAGGCCCGGTAGGTGAAGGCGGTGGTGCAGCAAGGTTTTTAGCATTTATTGAGCAAGAGCTTATGCCCTTAATTAATAAAAACTATCGTACGCATAACTTTAATGTGATTGCTGGGGGCTCAGCAGCAGGCGTGTTTGCACTTTATACTATGCAAGCTAACCCTGAGCTTTTCCAAGCGCATATTGCTTACAGCCCTGCCGTTTGGTGGAACTATGGCGCATCGGTAAAAAGTACAAAATCGTTTATAGCTAAAACAAAAGACCTGAATAACTACGTTTATATCAATATTGGCGAAGAAGCCGGCATAATGCGTGAAAGATACGATGAATTACAGCAATCACTGCAATCGCATAAAGTGCGAGAGCTACGCTTCTTTAGTAATGCGTTTGACGGTGTCTCGCATAACCTGACTTCCGTTGCTGGTGCATTTAATGCCTATCACAACTTATTTTTGCCTAAACAAATGCCCATAAGTGATTTAACTGACGATGTAGCCTCTATTGATGCTTATTATCAAAACTTATCTCAACAATGGGGCGAGCAGGTTGCGCCACCAGACCGCGCTGTTAGATCACTCGGTTATAACTTAACGAGCAGCAAGCAGTTTACCCGCGCTATAGAGGTGTTTAAGTACAATAAAAAAAACTACCCAAAATCAGTCGATGCGCTTTCAGCCTTATCTTATGGCTATGAAATGCAGGGGGATACTCGTCAAGCGCTTGAAAATATGGAATCTGCTCTAGCAATTGCAGATGACTCATACCCTTATATAAATTACTTAAAAGAAACAAAAGCTAGACTACAAATAGCTTTAGGCAAAGACGAAACATAACCACTTTTTAATCCAACTCGATTGTTATATATTTAAAGAGAAAAGGGAGTAACAGCTTTTCTTTTTTTCTAAAACCACATTAAAATCACTAACCCCTACTTAACGGGTAATAAATACGCTAAAATTGCAGGCTATTTTAGTAATGAGCCCGCAAATTTTATGACCTCAGCCGCAAATCCTAGTAATTTCAACGAACTTGGCCTAATTCCAGAGCTAATTGCTCGATTGTCTGATCTTGAATACACACAACCTACACCTATTCAGGCACAAGCAATTCCGAGTATTTTGACGGGAAGTGACTTAATTGCGGGGGCAAATACTGGCTCAGGTAAAACAGCGACGTTTGCTTTACCTATGCTACAAACCCTATTTTTAGAGCAGGGCGCTAAAAATACTGCCAGCAAAGGTAATTTTGTAACGGGGCTTATTTTAGTACCGACGCGTGAGCTTGCTACGCAAGTGGCCGATAGCGTTAAATCGTATTCTGCAAATTTTAATGGCGCGATTAAAACGGTTGCGGTGTTTGGTGGTGTATCGGTTAATACACAAATGCAGGCACTGCGCGGCGGCGCCGATATTATTGTGGCAACACCTGGTCGCTTGCTTGATTTAATCTCAAGCAATGCGATTAAGCTCGATAAAGTAACGACCTTAGTGCTTGATGAAGCCGACCGTATGCTAAGCCTTGGCTTTACCGAAGAGCTGGCTGATCTTTTAGCGTTAATGCCTGCTAAAAAACAAACCATGTTGTTTTCAGCAACTTTCCCTGAGCAAGTTAAGCTATTAACGCAAGAGCTTTTAAACGAGCCAGTTGAAATACAAGTTCAAAGCAAAGACGAAAGCACCTTAGTACAACGTGTTTTTACGGTTAATAAAGGCGAAAAAACCACTGTTTTAGCGCATTTAATTAAAACACATAAATGGCGCCAAGCATTGATTTTTGTGAACGCGAAAAAAGACTGTGAGCACCTAGCGGCTAAGCTTGAAAAACGCGGTGTTAACGCACAAGTTTTCCATGGTGATAAAGGCCAAAGTGAGCGTACTCGCGTAATAGAAAAATTTAAAGCTGGCGAAATAGAAATACTTATAGCCACCGATATTGCTGCACGTGGTTTAGATATTGAAAAGCTGCCAGTGGTAATAAACTTTAATCTACCACGAAGCCCTTCTGATTATATGCACCGTATTGGTCGAAGCGGCCGTGCTGGTGAAGTAGGCTTAGCACTTTCATTGGTTGATTATGAAGATTTGCATCACTTTAAAATAATCGAGAAGAAAAACAAACTACGTCTTGAACGTGAGGAAATAGCTGGCTTTGCCGTTAACCAAGCTAATCTTGATGCTGCCGAGGCGCTTAAAAATGAAAAGCCGATGGCAAAACCAGAAGGTACAGGCAAGAAAAAGAAAAAAAATAAAGCGGATGATACAGATGATGTATGGAGTGGCTGGAGAGGGCGTTCTAAATAGGAAATATAATTTATTATTTTATCTAAACTTACAATTGGCGATAAAATCAGTTATTGACGTATTGGTCAATTTTGACTAAGATCATTATTAACAACTAACCCTACTTCCACGCGTAGCATTAAGTCTCCTGGATATAGGGAGAAAAAGCCGACCTTAGTGTCGGTTTTTTTGTAGCTAAAATTTAAGGATCGACTTTGAAGACTCGAATATATATTGATGGATATAATTTATATTATGGATGTCTTAAGCGAACACCTTACAAGTGGTTAGATATATTTAAATTATTTGATGACTACATCCTCCCCAGTGCTGCAAGTAAAGCCCATACTAACGACAATTTAAGCATTAAATTTTTTACCGCTAATATTGTAGAAAAAGCAGCTACGTCAAAAGATTCTTTAGCTGATCAGCAGGCTTATCACCGAGCTTTAACTTTCAATAGTTCAAATGGTCAGCTAGAAATAATCAAAGGTTACTACTCTGTAAACCCAACACGTGCATTTAAAATTGATGAAAAAGAACCCAAAAAACACCCAAAT
This sequence comes from Pseudoalteromonas sp. SG43-3, assembly GCF_014164385.1. NCBI lineage: Bacteria > Pseudomonadati > Pseudomonadota > Gammaproteobacteria > Alteromonadales > Pseudoalteromonadaceae > Pseudoalteromonas > Pseudoalteromonas sp. SG43-3. The sequence goes on along the minus strand of NZ_JACJFC010000013.1, from coordinate 125,092 downwards.
GAATGTGAGTATGTGGACATTTGGAAGCTTGAAGAAAAGCAAACTGATGTAAATATTGCGGTGGAGGCTTTATTTGATGTATTTACGGATGACTCAATTGAGCAAGTTGTGTTTGTTACTAATGATACAGACTTAGAAAGGGCTTTAGAAAAAATAAAATCTCTAAATAAAGTTAAAATAGGCTTAGTGATCCCTACTACTGATAGTGTTCGTTACCCCAATGAAAAACTAGATATACATGCTGATTGGACGCGTAGGAATATTTTAATTGAAGAACTAAAACAGTCGCAGTTGCCACGTGTTATCCAGGGAGGAAGAAAACCAGTTTCTAAACCTATAGGTTGGTTTGGTCAGCCAGAAATACTTGAAGAAATAATATTAACTTTATTACAAGTTGAAGCTAATCGAACTAAATGCTGGCGCTGGTTGGAAAAACCATTACCTAGCTTTGATGATTTACCGCCATTAACAGATCCTCCTATTCTATTACTCGATAATGAAGAAACAGCAAAAATAGTGCTAAGTTACGCACAAAAATATACTCAGCTATTTAATAACTAGCGACATGAAGCTACTTATATTTAATAAAGGGTGAAATGTGGACTTAATATCAAAACTATTATTACTTTCTACTACTTTAATATGTTTTAAATTAAGTGCAAATACCCCATACGAAATCCCAAGAAGTAGCGTTATTCAACTAACCGAACCTTCCAGTAAGCGTGTTTACTCTGTTTACATTCAATTGCCTAAGTCATATAAAAATAAGCCGGATAAAACATATCCAGTTATTTACTTAGCCGATGCGCCGTACATGTTTCCTATAGTGGCAGGGGCAACACGATTTCCTATGAATCCCGGAAAAATGCAGCAAGCAATTATTGTCGCCATTGGTTATGAAAAAGGGTCTATTGGATCAGCTAGTCGAATTAGAGACTACACACCTACCTTTACAAAAGATTGGAAAAAACAAACAGGTAATGCGCAAGGACACATTAAGTTTATTAAAAACACTGTGTTTCCTTATATTGAGCAAAACTACCGTGCCAGTCATACACAAAAAACCTACATAGGTAACTCGCTTGGCGGCTTATTTGGTGCCACTATTTTATTTACAGAACCGAATTTATTTAGCCATTATATTATTGGTAGCCCGTCTATTTGGTTTGATAATAATGCATTGTTAAAGTTTAAGGCACACAGGCCAAAAACAGCTATTAAGGTTTATATTTCGGTGGGTGAAAAGGAAACACCAGCTTTTGGTGAAGGGCAAAATATGGTTGAGGGTGCCAAGCAATTGGTGCAAAAAATTGATGCACTTAACAGTGACAATATACAATTAAAAAGTGTTGTTATTGAAGGGGCTAGCCATGCAACAGCATTTCCTACTACAGCAATACAAGGGCTTGATTGGGTGTATAGCACTGTAAGTGAGTAATACAGTAAAATTACTGACGTTAGAAAAATTGCTATTTAAAACCCATCATTAGCTTGGCTAATGATGGGTTTATTTTTTAAAATGTACTTAAAGAGTGAGCTAGTTACTCAAGTTTTTATTAATTTAATGGTCGTGATCGTCTTCCTCTTGCGCAATACCCAGCCAAGTAATTGCACTTGGGGCAAAAGTAAGCTCAACCTCACTTTCAATTTCTAAGTCTTCAAGGTGTACTTGCACAACGTGCTGAGCAATAGGGTCGGCTACATAAGCAAACTGACCATTTTGTGCCACTGTCATGCTAAAGCTCATGCCCTCTGGCATGGTTGATACATCTTGCTCGGTAATATCAACTTGGCCTTCAAGCTCCCAATGCATTTCGCCATTATGGTCGTGTGCACTAAATACATTTAAAAAGCCTAAGCTGTCTAATATTAAAAAGTGCTCGCCATGGGCAGAAAAAGAGTACGACGCAGCACTTGCGCCATCGGCTTGTTGCCATTCTAGTTCTTCCATTTTAGCTGTTGCTGGGTTAATACTTACAATTATAGCTTCGCCACCACCGTGGCCAGATGCTACGCCAATAAAGGTCTCGCTATCTTCGTGGCCATATATACTACCAATGCGTAAATCGCCAACGGCTGCAATATTCGTTATTTTTTCAGCTTCGTATTCATCATCGTGCTGGTGGGCTAATAACACACCATCGCTACAACCAAATACTACATAATCGTGGTTTTGTGCTGCACCGTGTAAATCAGGGCACGTAACTTCTAAGGTTTGTTCTAGCTCGTATTCACCATCATGAAAATGATAAACACCTACTTGGTCTGGCAGTACTTTAGCAACCGATGTGCTTTCGCTGTCATCACGGCGAAGTGTTGATAATAAATGCTCACCGCGAGGCTCTGCTACGCCGTGCATATTAATATCGTAGCTAATACTCGGTAGCGTTGCTGTTGCGCTTGTTATGTCGTTATCTGTTAATACTTCAACAGAGGCAACTGTGCCTGAGTCTGCATCACCATCATAAAAAACAGCTAATTGGCCGTCGTGTTTTATAAGGTGAGTAGGGCGACTGCCACTTGTTAACTCATAGCTACTAGCCGCTGGGCTTTGCTCGTAGTCGTGTAAATGCTCGCCATGGTCTTCACGCCATAAACCACCATCAATAAAGCCTAAGTAATCTTGTGCGCGGCTTGCAATGACGGCATAACGAAAATCAGGTGATGACGACAGTGTGTTTGAATCATTCGTAAGGGTAAATGTTTCAAGTAAAGCGTTGTCATCTAGGTCATAAAAGCTGGCTTCGTTGCTATCGCCTGCAAGCACAGCTAATCTGCCTAATGAATCAATTGTGTAGCCATCATCATGGTCGTGATCATCATCATCATCGTCATGATCATGCTCGTCTTCTACAACAATAGGATCTTTTTCTACAATATTGGTCTCTGCATCGCCACAGGCTGTAATAAATGTAGTGCTAATAGCCAGTGCAATAAGCTTTAATTTGTATAGTTTTTTCATGTTTATTTCCTTTAATTATAATTTTTTAATGCTTAAAAATAACCGCGAATGCCTAGCGCAAAGCTACGCCCTGGACGTGGTGCTATATCTTTTACAAATGAGCTGTGCACGCGTGCTTCTGTATCTGTTAAGTTGGTTCCTCGTAGGTACACAGACATATCTTGGTTTAATACTGAAAGGTCATAAGAGATGCTTGCATCAACCAATGTGTAACCGTCTGTTGCTGTTTCTTGTGGGGCTGTGCGGTCTTGCTTTTGATAGCGAGTAACGTGAATATGCGCACTTAGTTTATCTGTTTGGTAGCTTAGTTCGCTGCCAAAACGAAGCGGTGGAGTACGGGGTAAATCGCCGCCGTCTTTTAGGCGTGTACGAACGTAATCTGAGAATAAATCTACTTTAAATTCATCTGTTAACTGCCACGCAATTTGCGCTTCAAAACCATGTAAAATTACATCGTCTGTTTTAAATAAATAAACAGGTAGCTCGATGAATGATCGTGTTCGTCAGCGTCTTCTTCTTCATCGCTATGGTCGTGGCCACTTTGTGCGTATAAACCAGTGTCTATTTGGTAATAGTAGTTATCTACTTGGTTGTAGAAGGCATTTAAAATAAAGCCAATATCACCTTGGGTTTTACGAAAAGTTAAATCGATATTATTGGCTGTTTCTAGGTCAATTGCTTGATCAGATAAACCTAAATGACCGTCTTCACCTAAATTAAATAGTGCGCCTACTTCGTAAGTGCCAGTGCCAATGTGCGGCCCAAACGATAACAACTCAGAAGCAGAAGGCGCACGTTCAGATCGCGATACCGACAGCCCTAAATTATAGTTAGGTGTAAAATCCCACACTACGCCTGCCGATAAACTGATTGGTGTAAATCCATGCTCTACGTCAAATACACGAGTGGTTTCTGCGCTTTCTTCGTGGTCGTGATCATGCTCGTCGGCTTCTTGCGCTTCATCATGTGCGTGAGCGTCAATATTTGGCAGTAATACGTCACCTGCTTCAATTGTTACACGCTCTATGCGCCCACCTAACTGTACTAAAAAATCACCAAAGTGCCTTTCTTCCATCAGCGCTACAGCAAAGCTTTCGGTTTCTGATGGAGGAGTAAAGGCCTCTTCACCTTGTGCTTCAACATCGCTTTGTTTGTAATGAAAACTAATGCCGCCATTCCACTCGCTAAATTGGTTATGTAGTAGGTCTATACGTAATTCGTTTGTTTCGTTTTTAAAAGTAGTGCCTACTGCCCCACCCTCAATTTCAGCGTGTTCGTAGTCAGTGTGGCCAACACGCAGGTTTACTTTGTTTAGCCATTTATTATCTAGGTTGTACTCACCTAATAATTGCACTTTAGTTTGCTCTAAATCAGCAAATACGCTTTCTTCTTCGTCGCTATGTTCTTCCTCTTCTTCATCGCCGTGCGTATGGCCCGGAATACCGTATTGACGATTAAATTGCTCTACTGCTAAGCCAATGAAGCCGTTATCCATTAAATAGCTAGCGCCAACAGTAAAGCCGTCAGACTCTTCATTACTGTTTTCAACTTTGTAATCGCCACGATGCTCTTCGCCGTCGCTATCTATATCAGCAGCTACAGGTACCTCGTAGTCGTCGGCTTCACGCCAAAACGCATCGGCATAAAAAGCAAATGAATCGGTACCTGTGGTGGCATTAAAAGAGGCCACTTTTTGGTTATCAACCGAGTTATGTTCTACGTTCCACTCGCCGCGTGTTGTGCTATCAGTTGGTACGCGGTTATCTACCACATTAACCACACCGCCAATCGCGCCGCTGCCATAAAACAATGTTGCTGGGCCGCGTAATACTTCAATTTGTTGTGCGGTAGACGCCTCTGATGCAACAGAGTGATCGGGGCCAACGCGCGACACATCACTTACATCAAGGCCATTTTGAGTAATGAGTACACGCGGGCCGCTTAAACCACGAATAATAGGTGTGCTGGCTACTTTACCGTGAAAATTTGTATTAACGCCTGGGAGTTTTTCAAGGCTGTCGCCAAGGGTTGCAGCTTGTTGTCGTCTTAGTTGTTCGCCAGATAAAACACTAACAGGCGATGCAGATTCCATTGCCGACATATGAATAGGGGTCGCTTCAATATCAATAACTTCAATAGGCGAGCGCTTTAAATTAAAAGTAACCGATTGGTTTTCATCATTCGTTATTGTTATATCGCGATGAAGATGCGCATAACCAGGGGCTACAACGTGAAGCTCTTTTAAGCCATTTTTTAGTTCTGTTATAACAAATTTACCGTTTTTATCGGTGGCTACTTTAAGGTCTGAGCCTTCAACTTCTACCGTTGCATTGGTAACTACTTTACCTTTGTTGTTTAAAACAACGCCTTCAATTGTGGATGCCAGCACACTAGCCGGCAATAAAGCTGCTATGAGAACAGCTAATTGTGATCTACGTTTCATTTGACTACCTTGTTAGATGTTATATTATATCAATTATGTGAGTAATGTTATAATATATCAATAGAAATTAACTGATGTTATTAAAATGTCTCTTTAAAAGTAACGTTTTTGAGTGGAGACACTGATTTAGTAGAGGAAATAATGAAGTCGAGTCAAAGTGTTATGGATCGTATGGCAATTGGGTTATCGGTAATGTGCACAGTACATTGTTTTGCAACCCCGGTTATTTTAGCGTTATTACCAAGCTTTGCCGTATTGCAAATAGATAGTGAGCAGTTTCATTTATGGATTCTTGCGGCGGTATTGCCCACCAGTTTATTGGCATTAAGTTTAGGCTGTAAAAAGCACAAGCGTAAACGTTATATGGCCTGCGGCGTTATTGGGTTAGCCTTTATGATATGTGCGGTATTGCTAGGGCATGAGGTTGCCGAAAAAGCGTTTACTTTAATTGGGTCGGCTTTTATTGCTGTAGCTCATTGGTTTAATTACCAACAATGCCTTAAACAAAATGACGATAACTGCCCGTGTTCAAGCGCTGAAACTGATCAGGCAGCTTAGCGTTATCAGTGCTACAAACAGCTAACATGTAGCACTGCCTTTCAATATTTAACTTTTTTTTAATAGCCTAAAGCTAAAAGTGAGTTAAAGTAGTCATTCAATATCGATTATTACGCTTGGCTTAGGTTAATTAATATAAATGAATACTGCTTTAAAATACTTGCTGTTACTCTGCGCTTTAATGTGTTTTAAATTAAGCGCAAATACCCCGTACCAAATCCCTAGAAGTAGTGTTATTGAGTTAACTGAGCCTGCTACTAAACGGGTATATCCTGTTTTTATTCAGCTCCCTAAGTCATATAAAAAGCATCCTGAAAAAATATATCCAGTTATTTATTTAACCGATGCACCGTATACGTTTCCTATTGTGGCGGGTGCTACACGGTTTCCTATGAATAGCGGCAATATGCAAGAGGCTATTATTGTGGCCATTAGCTACGAAAAAGGATCTAGAGGGTCTAATAGTCGAATTAGAGACTACACCCCAAATAAGGCTCAAAGCTGGAAAAAGCAAACCGGTAACGCTCAAAATCATGCGCTGTTTTTAAAAAATACTGTGCTGCCATTTATACAAAGTAACTACCGAGCAAGTAGCACACAAAAAACCTATATAGGTAATTCTTTAGGCGGGTTATTTGGTGCCACTATTTTATTTACGATGCCCGATTTATTTAACAATTATATTATTGGCAGCCCATCGGTTTGGTTTAACAGCAATGCAGTATTAGCGCTACAAGCACATAAGCCTAAAGTGCCTACAAAGGTTTATATATCGGTAGGGGCAAAGGAAACGCCAAGCTTTGGTGAAGGGCAAAATATGGTGGCAGGGGCAAAGCTATTAACGCAAAAAATTAATGCACTTAGCAGTGACAATATTGAATTAAAAAGCGTTGTTATTGAAGGGGCGAGCCATGCAACCGCATTTCCTACTACAGCAATACAAGGGCTTGATTGGGTGTTGGGAATGACACCAATCGACTTAAATATTTAATCATTCTAACGTGCTAAATAGAGCGCTAACAGCGTTATAAATTTCTCATGTAGAACAGCTACATGTCGATATTTATGCCTTGTTATCACGCTATTTATCTGTCGCTATAAATGCCTAATAACTTATCTGTCGCTATAAATGCCTAATAACTTAACACGATTGGTGTAGCCAATAAGCCCTAAAAAGCACTAAAAGCTTAGGCGCTTTCAAGTTTCTTTTTCCAGTTTACCAGCACTTCAATAAACTCAGGGCCTATACCACAGCAGCCACCAATAATGCTTGCGCCCTGGCTGTGCCATTTTTTAGCAAAGTCTAGATATTCTGAAGGTGAAATATCGCGATACGCTTGTGAGCCTTCGTTGGCTTTGTAATCGCGTGCTATAGGTGTAAAGCCATTAGCAAACGCCCCTAAAACAACACTTTTATTTTGCTTGGCTAATACTGCGTTGGTATCGCTAAAGGCTTGATCTATAACTTCAGGTATTGAGCAGTTAAAGAAAATACCAGCAACATTTTGTTGAAGCAAAGCCGTTACTGCGTCACTTACCAGCTCACCAGAGCGAAGTGTCGCTTGCTCGCTTATCACATCAGTTAAAGTAAATGCGTAATAACATGGCTTGTTTGAGCCTTTAAGGACGCTTGCCATAACGTGCGCTTCTTCAATACTCGATATGGTTTCGCCAATCCATAAATTTACGTGCTCGTCTTGCGCTTTGTATAGTGTATCTAAAATAGTAAATGCGCGTTCGCTTTCAAATAGTTCAGGGCGGTAAGAGCCAAATGCTGGTGGTAATGAACCTGCTACTAATACATTTTGTTTAGCATTTTGAGCTACTTCTTTTGCAATAACGGCAGCTTGCTGTGCAAGGGCTGCGCCTTGAGCTTGATATAACTCTTCACCTAAATGAAAGGGCACACAGGCGTAGCTGTTAGCTGTAATTATTTCAGCACCGGCATCTATAAAACCTTGGTGTGCTTGGGTTACAAAATGCGGGGCTTCTATTAGTGCTTGTGCGCTCCAAAGTGGCTGTGAGAACGGTGCGCCAATGCGCTTAAGTTCACGTCCCATGCCGCCATCTAAAATAGTTACTTTATTCATTGTGGGTTTCTGTATATCTAAACTATATGGCGTTATTCAAACATACTTTTTAAATAATTATAATGAAACTTCATCAGGTTGAGCATGAATAAAGCTAAACCTATTAAATGAGTTATAAAAATGCACAAAAAAAGCGACTACCTAATAAGGTGTCGCTTTTTTAGTAAGCATTATTAGCTTACTTGTAAAAGGCTTCAACAGTGCCTTTTCTTGTAAGTAAAAGAGGTTGTCCGCGACGATCAAGCCCTTTTGGAGATGCAAACTTTATCCAACCTTCACTGATGCAGTATTCTTCAACATCAAAACGCTCTTTGCCGTTGAACGTGATACCAATATCGTGTTCAAAAACTTCTTCCACATGATGTGGGCTACGTGGGTTGATAGAAAGGCGATCTGGTAAAGCAGGTTTTGCGGTAGTGTCGTTCATGGTCATATTCTATATTGAATGAAGTATGCGCTATTGTAGGCAATACAACGCTTTCGCTCAAGAGAGATAGTAGTAAATGTGTTTAAAAATGTACTAATTAATGAGTTGTGTATACAAATGAGGTTGCGCTTGGAAAATATTTACAGAGGAGGTTTTGAAGATATTCGACTAAATAATTATGAAGGTAAATATATTAATGGGTTATCTCTAACCCATTAAATTGTGTAGCAATTAGATGCTAACAATGTTCTCGGCTTGTGGGCCTTTTTGACCTTGAGTAACAGTAAACTGTACACGTTGGCCTTCAGCTAAAGTTTTAAAACCGTCGCCAGAGATCGCGCTGAAATGTGCGAACACGTCTGCGCCAGATTCTTGCTCGATAAAACCAAAACCTTTTGCTTCGTTAAACCATTTTACTGAACCAGTAGTTGTATTAGACATAATATGTATCCTAAAAAATTAATATAAGTGTGCCTGAAAAGAGGCGATTGAGCCGGAAAAAATAGTTAACTTGAGGATATCGTGCAGGATTATTACTAAAACAACTCGGTACTAACAAATAAAACAAAACTTCTTTCAAACTAGTATTCAAAATGGGCTATTGCTAACCCATTTAACGAAAGCAATTAGATGCTAACGATGTTTTCAGCTTGTGGGCCTTTTTGACCTTGAGTAACAGTAAACTGTACACGTTGGCCTTCAGCTAAAGTTTTGAAACCGTCGCCAGAGATTGCGCTGAAATGTGCGAAAACATCAGGACCAGATTCTTGCTCGATGAAACCAAAACCTTTTGCTTCGTTGAAAAATTTAACTGTACCAGTTGTAGTTGTAGACATAATAGTATCCTAAGGATTAATAAAAGTGCGCCTTAAATTAGGCAATTTAACAGGAAGAAAACATACATTTAACTGAGGATAACGCGAAGGATTATTACTAAAACAACGTGGTACTTACAAATAAATAGGGTTTTCTGTCAACCCGATGCGAGGCAGGATAACAGTAAATTAAAGTATATACCAAGCCCTATTGTAAATTTATTTTAGAGTAAGTACTTTATTTGTTTGTTGTTTTTTTAACTAATTAGTTATGATTAAGATGATATTTTATACTTTTAAAATAAAGGTAAGCTTTGTTTAATCAATACGTTAAGCCTGTTTTTGTGCGTAGTTTTAAAGTAGGCAAAATACAGCTTTTAATTGGTTGAAACATGACCTAATTACCTACTAATTTTTTTGAGATATACCCTAAATAATGTAATTCTTTAGCTCCAAATTACAAATCCAAGTATTAATAACGCAATCCAAAGTGTTTCAGCCACAATTAAAATAATGGGTTTCATACCTACTTCGGTTAGTTTTCCTAAATTAGTTTTCATACCTATGGCTGAAATAGCAGCAATTAAAAAGAACTGCGAAAGTTCGTTAGCGGTTTCAAGTACTATTGTAGGAACTGAAAAGCAGCTATTTATTACCATAAGTATTACAAAGCCAATTAAAAACCCAGGTACTTTAGGTAACTCTCCGTGTTTTTCTTTATTTGAGTGATTAATAACAACCATCATAATAAGTACAACGGGTAGTAGCATTGCAACACGTACTAGCTTAGTTAGAGTTGCTATATCGCCTGTCTCGGGTGATACCGAATAACCTGCACCCACTACCTGGGCTACATCATGTATTGTGCCACCTAAAAATACGCCTGCATTATGGGCGTCAAACTCAAGATAATTAACCACGATAGGGTAGAGGATCATAGCTAGAGTCGACATGGCTGTTACGCCAATAACGGTTAATAAGGTGTCGCGTTCTTTATGTTCGCTGTTTGGCATAATAGACGAGATAGCCAGCGCAGCAGACGCTCCACAAATAGCAACCGAACCACCTGTAAGTGCACCAAAGCGCTTTTGCAAGCCAAATGCGCGTGCTAGTACTACGCCTAAAATAATAGTAGTAAATATAGCGCCCGCTAGCATAAGTGCTGTTTGCCAACCCAGTGTTACTAAATCTCCCAGCGCTATGCGTGTGCCTAGCAGTACTATACCTACACGCAAAACCGTGGTGCCGGTAAAATCGATACCTTTGGCGCAAGGGCTATCGCTTTGATACAAAAATGAGACTGCCATACCCAGTAACAAAGCAAACAACATGGCTGGCGCGCCGTAATGCTCACTCAAAAATAAGGCGGCAAGGCCAGTCATTGCAGCAATGCTGGCACCTTGCCATAAAGGTGATATTTTACAGCTTAATTTACTGCTTAAGCGCTGCATTACGCTTTAGCTGCGGTAAGTGCTACTAATACTTGGCGCTTACGTTCACCTGTAAAAGGGCGACGACCATGCATAGCCATTTCGTTATCAACTAAAGCAACGTCACCGTCTTGCCATGCAAGATCAAAGGTAAATACTTTAGAAAGCTCAACAATTTTATCAAGTCCTGCTTTGGGTATTGCACTACCATCGCCAAAAGTAATGGCGATTGATGGGTTTTCGCGTACACCTTTCCAGCCCATGTAAGCGGCAATCAGTTGGTTATAAAAAACCTGTACGTTATTTTCAAGAGTTACTACCGCAGGCAGTACCGGTGTAACGGCTTTTAGTGAGCCGTCTTCAAGCCATTCCCACTCGTAACCAAGTTCGGTTAATTTATTATGTGCTTCGTCTTTGGTTTCTACACTTAGCGTACTTTTCCAGCTTCGGCCTTGGCCTGATGTTGCGTCGTCAGCGGCTGGCATATAGGTGGTATATTTTAGGCCTTTGTGTTCAAAATCATGGGCAAGTTTACTGTCGTATTCTTTTAATGCGCTAAATAACTTATCTGATCGGCAAAGAGGTGTTGCACCACCTTCTTCTGCGGCCGATTTACAAAAGAAGAATAACTTACTTGGCGAAATAGGCGTTTGCGCCATTTCGTGATGTAAGTATATTTCTACATCTTTTGGCGCTTCGTTGGCTGTAAATACACGCTCGGTAAAATTAATACGTACCGCGTTAGACAGTGACTCTTTATAAGTAAAATTGTCGTAATCAAACCCTGCTGAAAAAGTATCAAAGGTTTCGGCGCTATTTACCGGGAAGCCACGAAACAGCACAGCACCTGAGCTGCGAAGCTTTGTAGCCAGTTCACTTTTATTCGCGCGAATGAAAGCTACCGCTTCTTCAACGGTGCTGGCGTTATTGTTATTAACCACAATGCACGGAAAAACCGAATCATCGAATGTTAATTGAGTTGGCACTGAGGCGTAGTTAATTTCGGTAGCTGACATTGTATGTTCCTAATCGTAAATTGGGTGAAAACGGTTAAAGGCAGCTTCACAAAAGTGCCCAGGGTCGTTAAATCGGCGATTACTGTTAAGCGCAGAAATTTGCGCCATTTCTTGCTCTGTTAATTCAAAATCAAACAGTGCGAGGTTTTCTTTCATGCGTGCAAGTTTTGAAGTTTTTGGAATAATGGCTGTGCCGCGTTGCACGCCCCAGCGAAGAACTACTTGTGCTGGCGTTTTGCCATGATTGTGTGCAGCCGCTTTAACAACGCTTTGCTCAAGAACTGATTCAGTTTTATCAGCCATTTCTAGCTCAAGGTATGAAAGCGCACCCAGTGGTGAAAACGCAGTAACCGGAATATCGTACTGCTTAGCTAATCTTACTAATCGCTCTTGCGTTAAATAAGGGTGCGACTCAATTTGCAACATAGCGGGTTTGATATTTGCGTAGGTCATTAAATCGTGAAGCAGCGCGCTTGAGTAATTACATACTCCAATGCGTTTAGCTTTGTTGTTATGTACTTGCTCTTCCATTGCTTGCCACGTTAAATATAGCGGCACTTTTGCCAGCTCCATTTGTGGATTTTGCGCGTCTGGGTCAACAAACCACTCTGGTGGATAGCGGGTTTCTATTGGCACAAATGTTTGCGCAATCGGAAAATGAATTAGGTATAAGTCTAGGTAATCTAGCTTTAAATCACTCAGTGTTTTATCAATCGCGAGGCCAACATGCTCTGGTGCATGAAAGGTATTCCACAGTTTTGATGTTACCCATAATTCTTCGCGAGTACATAAACCATCGTTTATTGCTTGGGCTATGCCATCGCCTACTTGTTCTTCGTTACCGTAGTCTGATGCGCAATCAAGATGGCGGTAACCTGCCTTAATGGCTTGGTATACCGTTTGCGCACAATCTTCTTGTGCTACTTTCCATAAACCGAACCCTACTGGAGGGATATTATTTAATGAACTCATTGGGAATTCCTGTTAAAAATGCATAATGACTTGGGTCTTGTATAAGACATAAGTTATTATACGAATCAAACAGTGTCAATACTGTGTTAACAGCAAAGTAGTAAATGGGTGGGTTAAAAAACCTACAGGCAGCAAAAAGGCAGCGTTTGCTGCCTTTAAAAAATATTTAATTATTATGCGCTAAAGTGAGTTTTTAGCACTAAACACGCTTTTAATTAATCAAGTTCAATTTGATAGTGGTAATGATCGCTACGGCATTTGCTTTGGCGGTATTCAATTAGCTTACCTTCGATTGATTCGGTAATTCGTGATACCAACAGCAGTGGGTCGCCAGCTTTAATAGCAAGCATTTTGGCATCATCAGCTGTAGCAAGTACAGCTTTAATACTGTCTTGGGTTTTGTGTACAGTTTGGTTAAATTTGGTTTGATAGTAATGGTACAATGTATGCGGAATATCACTACTTTGATGTATATCAGGAAAGTAGCTTTGTGGTAGGTATATAGTTTCGCTCATGCAAAATTCGTTATTAAGAATGCGCCTACGAACAAGCTTGGTAACTTTGTCTTTTTTATTGAGTTGTAACGCTTCTATTACTTCAACTGGCGCTGCACAAAGCTCAACCGATAGCAGTTCAGCCTTTGGCAAATCGGCACCTTTACCGTCTGCTTGTAACGGAAAAAACCTAAATAAGGCATCTTGCGCGGTATGCTCTGATACAAACGTACCAACGCCTTGGCGACGAGTCACTATTTTATTGTCGGTTAATAAATTAAGTGCTTTACGAACCGTACCTTGGCTTACGTTAAATTCTTCAGCAAGGCGAAATTCGCTTGGTAGTGCTTCGCCAGGTACCCAGCGTCTTTCAACAATGAGCTGTTTAATATAATCAGCCACTTGTAAGTAAAGCGGTTGAAAAGCCAAGCTTGGGCCACTTAATTTGTGATCAAACATAGAGTTACTCATTATTATTTACCATTAAATTTAATCCACCTGTAGTTATATCATAGGTGAAACCTTTTACGCATATTTGCGCTAGCTCAATTAAACGTGAACTACTGCTGTAATGTTTTATAGGCGCAGAATATACATTATGCCTAAAAACAAATCGTTACACTACAATAGCTCACCCTTAGGAAATTAAAAGTGCTCAGTATTTCTTTTGAACTCATTTTGCTTATGGCGTTGTGCCTAAGCCTTGCCACTGTAATGCAAACTCTTAGCGGGTTTGGCTTTGGGTTGCTGGTGGTTGCAAGCTTTACGTTGCTTGATGTATTGCCACTTACGGCAACTACATTTTTAGTGAGTTTGCTAGGGTTAGTTAATTCAACAACCGTGGTCGTTAAGAACCGCAGTTCGGTAAAAGTACCCGAGCTAAAACTTATGTTGTATACCGGTATACCGTTAATGCTGATAGGTTTTGTGCTACTTGAGTTTATGTCGTCGCATTTAACGCACTATTTAAACTTTATTTTAGGTGTAAGTATTCTGCTGTGCTGCGCTTTAATGCTGATTGGCCGCGATCGTGCTAATAAACAAAGCCGCCCTCGTTCGTTTTTAATAGCTGGAGGGGTGAGTGGATTACTTGGTGGGTTGTTTTCAACCTCAGGGCCGCCGCTTGTGTTTCAGTGTTATAAACAAAGTTGGTCTATTGAAGCTATTCGCAGTACGTTATTAGCGGTATTTACTATTGGCGGGTTAGTACGTGTAGGTATCGCTTTATTTGGTACTTTGCCGGGGCTCGACATTATGTTTTTAATTGCAGCGGCTATTCCCTTAGTGTTGTTAGTTACGCATTTTGCTCGTAAATTAACGCCTTACGTTGACGCTAAATGGATACGCATTATAGCTATTACGTTACTAGGACTGAGCGGCGTATCGCTGGTGGCTACATCGGCACCTGGCATTTTTTAAAAAATGCGATGTAAATAATTCATCTTGAGTTTATTTACGTTGACATGGGGATTACAATTATTTAACTTGTGTCTTATACAAGACTAATAATTGGTTAAGGAACTCCCATGAATGCATTTGAATTACGTGAGCCAGACTGGAACGCAATAGAACCAGCACGCTTAACCGCACAGCCAAAGTTACAAGGTAATGTGCTGGTTTTGCCCACTCAGTTTGGTGATATTAGCGTAACGATAAGCCAGTTTGGTTTACGTTTAAATGCAGGCACCACGCATGACGAGCAGTTTAAAATATTAACCACAACCCCATCAGAATACCCCCTCACACTTAGCAAAAACAATAATGATTACAGTGTAAGTGGTGGCGAATACCGGCTAGAGTTTTACTGCGACCCTTTTCATTTCAAACTTTATAAAAACGATGAGCTAGTGCAGCAATCAGCAACCGATGGCCACTTTGTACGCCAGCATCGTTTACCGCCACTGGCTAAAACTGATAACGGCTGGATATTAAGCTTAGAGCTTAACTACGATGAGGCCGTGTATGGTCTTGGCGAAAAATGGGGAAAGCTTGATAAACGCGGCCAACTTATTCGTTCATACAACCACGATGCGCTAGGCGTTAACGCCGAAAAGTCTTATAAAAACACACCGTATGCATGGAGCCCAGAAGGCTGGAACTTATTTGTACATACACCTGCACCGGTAACTCATGGCGTAGGTTACGCACTGTGGTCGCAACGCGCATATGTATGTTTAGTTGAAGATGAGGCGCTAGATGTATTTTTATATCAAGAACAAACACCTGCTCAAAGCATTAACCGTTACTGTGAGCTAACAGGTTTTGCACCGGTGCCACCGCAGTGGAGCTTTGGTGTTATTTTATCAAAAGCGTATTACAAAGATGCTGACGAATTACTGAGTGTTGCCCGCGAAGTGCGTGCTAAAAGTATGCCGTGCGACGTAATTACTCTTGATGGCCGCGCATGGCAAGACACCGACACCCGCTTTGCATTTGAATGGGATCCAACACGCTACGCCGACCCAAAACCAGTGCTTGATGAACTAAAAGCCATGGATTTTAAAATTTGCGTATGGGAATACCCGATGATCTCGGTAAATAACCCATTATTTGCTAAAGCGGCCGAAAATGGCTGGCTTATAAAAGATAAACGCACCGGTAAAGCGTATCAATACGAGTGGGATTTAAGCCCATTTGGCGAAGTACTTACACCATTACCAGAGTCGGGTATTTTAGATTTTACTCACCCCGACGCTTACGAATACTGGCTCGAATCGCACAAGCCATTGTTTGAGCTGGGCGTAGATATGATAAAAGCAGACTTTGGCGAACAGCTAGAAGACGAAAACATGGTATCGCACAGTGGCGATAGCGGCATTAGACTGCATAATGTTTATAGCATGCTGTACAACCGCTGCGTTTATGAAGCTGCAGAAAAGTACTGTAAAACAGGGCCATTTTTGTTTAGCCGCTCAGCGTGGACTGGCAGCCAACGTTTCCCTGCACAATGGGGCGGCGACCCACAGGCCGATTGGCAGGGTTTAGCGGCAAGCATTCGTGGCAGTTTAGCGTGGGGTATGTCGGGTGGGCCATTTTTTGCAACCGACATTGGTGGTTTTTACAAAGACACCCGCGACGCAGAACTTTACGTGCGCTGGGCACAAGCGTCGGTATTTAGCGCACATATGCGCTTACACGGTATTGGTCCTCGCGAACCTTGGTCTTACACAGAGCAAGCAAGTGATGCGGTATTTGCAGCGCTTAAATTGCGCTACCAACTTATTCCTTATTTAGAGCAAAGTGCCATACAAGCACAGCAAACTGGCTTGCCAATTCAGCGTGCAATGGTTTTAGCATTTCCTGATGATGTGCTAGCGCATAGTTTTGATCAGCAATTTATGTGCGGTGAAAAATTGTTAGTAGTGCCGTGTGTCGTACCAAACGGTAAAGTGAAGTTTTATTTACCACAAGGCAACTGGATTCGCTTTCCTGATAAACAATCTTACGAAGGTGGTAAGTACTACGAGCACACACTCGCACTTGAAGAAATGGCAGTATTTGTACGCGAAGGCGACAGCCTAATGCTTGGCCCAGAGGTTCAACACACAGAACAAGACATGAGCCAATTAACAGCATGGCCTAAATAAATCTCGGCTTAATAAAAACACACACTACACACATACAACACACAATAATAAAGATATTAGCTTACTTTTTACCGAGTAAAGTAAGCTAAAAGGGGCGCAAGATGGAAGGTATGAACATTACCATGACACTGCTATCGTGCTTGGCGTTTATGGCGCTGGTGGGATATATCTCGTACCAAAAAACCAAAGGGGAAGTTAACACCCAAGATGGCTACTTTTTAGCGGGTCGTGGGTTAACAGGTACATTTATAGCAGGGTCAATGATCCTCACTAACTTATCGGCCGAGCAACTAATTGGCCTTAATGGCTCAGCCTATGGTTACAACCTAAGCTCAATGGCGTGGGAAGTAACCGCAGGAGTATCAACCATCATTATGGCGTTGATCTTTTTGCCTCGTTATTTAGCGGGTGCGTTTTCTACCTTGCCTGAATTTTTACGAGATCGTTTTGATGATACCGTACGCCGCATGACGGTGATCTTATTTATGGTAGGGTATTGTTTTATAACGATCCCTTCGGTTTTGTACTCAGGATCAATAGCCGTACTTAGGCTGTTTGATGTTCCTACCTTATTAAATATGAGTTACGAAGCAAGCCTGATTGTGACCATTATTACAGTGGGCTCAGTTGGCGCTATATACGCTGTTTTTGGCGGTTTAAAGGCGGTTGCGGTATCAGATACCATTAACGGTGTTGGGTTATTAATTATTGGTATTCTAGTGCCCACACTGGGTTTGATAGCACTAGGCGAAGGTAGTTTTTCAGAAGGGTTAAGCACCCTAGTAAACACCGACACAGAAAAGCTCAATGCTATTGGTAGCGAGGATGATCCCGTGCCATTTGGCACTATTTTTACAGGTATGATCCTCGCTAATTTGTTTTATTGGGGTACTAATCAGTACGTGATCCAGCGTACGCTGGGCGCTAAAAACTTAGTAGAAGGGCAAAAAGGCGTGTTGTTTTCAGGGTACTTTAAAGTGTTAGTACCGTTTATGATGATGATCCCAGGCGTTATTGCTTACCATCTTTATAAACACGAAAGCCTACCCACTATCGATTTAGCTTACCCACATTTAGTGAAAGAAGTGCTTCCACAGTATTTATCTGGGTTCTTTTTGGCCGTATTACTAGGTGCTGTATTTAGCTCGTTTAATTCACTGCTCAATAGCGCGGCAACCTTATTTTGCTTAGACGTTTATAAGCCAATGAAAAAAAATAAGGTAACAGACAGCCAACTTATAAAAGTAGCCAAAATTACTAGTATTGTTATTGCCATATTGTCGTTTATAACTGCGCCATTATTGATGTTCGCACCTGAAGGTTTATGGCACATAATTCGTGTGTTTACAGGCTTTTACAACATTCCAGTCATCACAATTGTATTGGTAGGTTTGTTTACTCGAAAAGTGCCTGCACTAGGCGCTAAAGTCGCGATTATATTCCATATTATTGCCTACACCTTGCTTAAATTTGTGTGGGATGTAGACATTAACTTTATTCATATTTACGCCATTTTGTTCTTAATTGAATTGGCGATAATGCTGGGTATTGGTTACTACAAACCACTTAAAACACCATGGCAATTTACTCGTAAAGCTGAGGTAGACCTTAATCCTTGGAAATACGCATTACCTTGCGCAATTGTATTAGTAAGCTTGATTGTTAGCTTATATATATTATTTTCGCCACTCGGATTGGTTGGTGGAACCAGTGTGTACTTTGTACCAAGTTTAGCTGCTGTATGGTCTACAGCCTTAGTGCTTAGCTGGTGGAGTGTACGTCGTTGGCAGGTTAGTTACGAAAATAGCTTAGCGCGTATTGGTGCTAAAAACGCCGCATAACCTGCGGCTATATTCTGTATTCCAAACTTAAATCACATTTAATTCACATAATGTTTGCATTAGCAAGATAGTTTGTTTAAATTTAAAGCTCTTATATAAGATATAAGAGCTTTAAGGAAAGTACCACACACTGACACCGCTTTATTAGCAACACACACAATTGCTAGCGCGGTACCACACAGCACACACGCACAATATGGAGAATGACATGAGAGCTAAAAAGTCCGTCTTAAGCTTGGCAGTCACGTTAGCAATGACAACCGGTTTAGCGCTTAGCGCGCAGGTACATGCGCAGCAAGAGCAAACCGAACAAGAACAACAAAAAACAGATACAGCTAAAAACGATACGTTTGAAAAAATAGTCGTTACTTCACAAAAAAGAACGCAAAGTTTAAACGAAGTACCTGTTGCGGTATCGGTACTTAATAGCGATCAAATTAATTCAGCTTTTGCTAATAACATGGAAGGCTTACAGTCACTTGTCCCTTCAGTTAGCTTTAGAAAAGGCACCACAACCCGTAACTCAGCGCTAACAGTGCGCGGTATTGGTACTATTTCATTTAGTATTGCTGCCGAGCCAAGTGTAGCAACTGTTGTTGATGGCGTGGTGCTTGGCCGCTCGGGTCAAGCATTTGCCGATTTATACGACGTAGACCGCATTGAAGTATTACGCGGGCCACAAGGTACATTGTTTGGTAAAAACGCCTCAGCAGGTGTGGTAAACATAACAACAAAAGATCCCTCGTACGACACAACAGGCAGCGTAGAAACCTCGTTTTATCAAGATAACGAATACCGTTTTAAAGGCGTTATAAGCGGCGGTTTAACCGACGACCTAGCGGCAAGCCTAACGGTATTTAAAGGTAAATTTGACGGTTACATTGATAACGTTTACAACAACGAAAAAGTAAACGGTTACGACCGTGAAGGTGCACGTGCTGTATTTAAATACGAGCCAGAGGATGACTTAAGCGTAAAATTTATTGCTGAATTTTATAACGCTGACGATGATTGTTGTGCCGACTTAGAAGCACTACCAAGTGGCCGTAATCCAGATTCAAAATCAGTACCAAATAGTAACGGTATTGTTGATGGCGTAGCCGATATTGATTTAGACCAACGCAGCGTTGATCACGACTACGAGTCGCGCACAATTGACGAACATAGCGCGTTTTCAGTACAAGTTGATAAAACAATTGGCGACTATACATATACTTCAATTACAGCGCAGCGTTCGTGGGATAACACAGAGTACCGTGAAGGCGACTTTACCTCTATTGCTGGCGACAGCAGCGAGCCGGTATTTGACGCGCCGTTTCAATTACACGATTTAGGTGCACAGCAATGGGATCAGTTTTCGCAAGAATTTAGAGTTACATCAAACCTAGCTGGGCCATTTAACTATGTTGCTGGCTTATTTTATTGGAACATGAATTCACAACGTAACTTTACTCGCGATGCTAGTTGTCAAAATAATGGTGGCCAGCTTGATAGCGCAATGGCTTTTTACGCGCAAAATAACTTATCGGGCGCTGAACTTGATGCAGCACTTAACGACCTAGATGGTTACACACAAGGTCTAGGTGTTAGCTGTAACGCAAACGATATTGTATCGGCCACTGCTTTTATGAGCACAGAATTTAACAACTGGGCCGCTTTTGCCGACGGTACTTACGATTTATCTGAAGATTTACGCGTATTATTTGGTATTCGTTACACCGACGATGAAGTGTCTTACACGCATCGCCGTGTAAGTAATGATGTGTATGGCCGCACCGGTGTAGGTGTGCGCCCAGCAACACTTAATACAGATGATGAAGGCAAAGCCGAAGAAACCAACGTATCGGGTCGTTTAGGTATGCAATACGATTTAGGCGATGGTCAAATGGTATACGGTACTTACTCGCAAGGTTACAAAGGCCCTGGTTTTAATATTTATTATAACTTTAACCCAGACACCGATAGTCGCGAAATAGCACCTGAAGAGTCTGACGCTTATGAAATAGGCTACAAATACGCAAGCCGCGAATTTGTATTTAACATGGCGCTTTTCAGAACCGAAATTGAAGGCTTTCAAGCTAACAACTTTGACTGTTCAGACGGCACTTGTATTACGCGCTTAACCAATGCGGGTGATGTAAGTACGCAAGGTGTTGAAGTTGACTTTATGTGGGCTGCAACAGAGTCGCTAACCCTTACTGGTGGTGTTGCTTACATTAAAGCTGAAATTGACGAGTTTAATTGTCCGGCAGAGGTAGCCGCTGGTTCGTGTACTGACCGCTCAGGTTTAGATGTACCATTTTCGCCAGATTTAAAATACTCACTAACGGCTGACTACTTTATTGAAACCGACCATGGCTTTAACGTACATATTAACGGCTCTTACATTTACACCGACGAGCAATACTCAGACCTACCAGACAACGTAGGCGAATTTAATCCAGCTGCTTTATTACCAGATTACGGTATTTTAAACGCAAGTGTGGGTTTATCGTTTAAAGATGACGCGTTTAGAGTATCACTTATTGCTAAAAACTTAACCGACGAAAGTTACGCAACAACCTACAGTGGCGATAACTTCCGTTATCAAATACCGCGCGATGCAGAGCGCTACTTTGGGGTATCGTTTAAAGCACGTTTTTAATATTTAAATAACTCCCTCAATAATTTCCCTTAAAAGCGCAACGTTTAACACGTTGCGCTTTTTTTGTGACTTATTGTTGTAATAGTTTGGTCATTTTACTTTCATCAAAATTACCTTTATCAGTCACATCTGTTTTCTATAGTGCAGCGGTTGATCTTTTTTGTGTTTACACATTTCAAAAAATAACCACTAAACAATGGGAATTACGGATGAAAATTAAAAAAGTCGCTGCGGCAATCGCGCTAACATTTGCGTTTAGCGCAGTTAGCCATGCTGATGTACTACCGCAAAGCCAAAAAGACAGCAGCTGGTATAGCGCTGCGCAAACTAAACTAACAACAAAAACAGCACAAGCGCAGGCTACACAAGCCACTAAAGCTAAAAACGTTATTTTATTTGTGGGCGATGGCATGGGTATTTCTACACTTACCGCCGCGCGCATTTTACAAGGGCAGCGTAATAACCAATCTGGCGAAGAAGGTTATTTAAGCTTTGAAGAGTTCCCATACTCTGCACAAGTTAAAACGTATAACGTAGATGCTCAAACTCCTGATTCAGCAGGCACGATGACGGCTATTATTTCGGGTGTAAAAACCGATGTGGGCGTTATTGGTGTAGATGAAGATATTGAACGCGGCGTGTGTTCAACAGTGGCAGGTAACGAGCTAATTACCGCAACTGAATTGGCTGAAATTAAAGGGCTATCTACCGGTATTATTTCTACAGCACGTATTACTCATGCAACGCCTGCTGCCACATATGCTAAATCGGCTGACCGTAACTGGGAAGATGTATCAGATATGCCAGAAGATGCCGTAACGGGTGGCTGTGAAGACATTGCATCGCAACTTGTTAACTTTGAAAAAAACCTAGAAGCACGATTTGTAGGGACCGACGTAGACGGTCTTGATTTTGTAATGGGTGGCGGACGTCGTCACTTTTTACCAAAAGACGAAACAGCTAACTCAACAGATGCAGTAAGTGCTATAGAAGGCGACCGTACTGACGAGCGCAACCTAGTGACTGAGTGGCAAACACAATACCCAGATGCTACGTACGTAATGGATCAAACAGGCTTTGATGCAATAGCAGACGATGCCACTAAAGTATTTGGTTTATTTAACGAATCCCACATGCAATACGAAGCTGACCGCGCAAACGATGTAGCGGGCGAGCCTTCACTTACCGATATGACCACTAAAGCAATTGAAGTGCTTGGTAAAAACGATAACGGATTTTTCTTAACGGTTGAGTCGGGAAGAATTGACCACGCGCACCACGCGGGTAATGCTTACAACGCGCTTAACGACACCATTGAGTTTGCTAAAGCCGTGCAAGCAGCGGTAGATAACACCAATCCAGAAGAAACCCTTATTTTAGTAACCGCTGATCACAGCCATGTATTTACTATTGCCGGCTACCCTAAGCGTGGTAATCCAATTTTAGGTCAAGTAGTTGCAGTAGGCGAAACAACACCAAGCTTAGCCGCCGACGATATGCCGTACACCACAGTAGGTTACGCAAATGGTTTAGGTTTTAGAAACTTGGGCAGTGAGACTGATGCGGATGCAAGTTACACAAGTGCTGCTGTTGCAGGGCGTGTTGAGCTAAATGGCGTTGATACAACGACCCCAGGTTTTCACCAAGAAGCAACTGTACCAATGGGCTCAGAAACACACGCGGGTGAAGATATTTCACTGCATGCAAAAGGTCCAGGTGCTCAGCTAGCACAAGGCGTAATTGAACAAAACGTAGTGTTTCATCTAATTAATCAAGCTCTTGAACTAACTCAGCAATAATGGCGGCTAACATGAACAAATTAACAGTACTTTCTTTAGCAGTAATGGTCGCGCTAGCAGGTTGCTCGAGTGACGATAACAAAAATGAAAATAATATTATTGCAGTAGATAACGCTATTGCAGTGGGCTCTGATCAGTGCATTAATGGCGGTGTAGAGACTCAAGTAGGCGCAGATACCAATAATAACGACGTGCTAGACAGCGACGAAGTTAACTCAACTAATTTAGTGTGTAATGCACCTGCAACGTCGCTCACAAACGAGCAATTAGCCTCGCTTACTAGTAATGCATGGTTTAGTGAAGCACAAACAAAATTAGGTGCTGCACAAACAGCCAGTAGCAACATTGTTACTGAATCAGGCAAAGCTAAAAACGTTATTTTATTTGTGGGCGATGGTATGGGTATTTCTACCATAACCGCAGCACGTATTTTAGCGGGTCAGTTAGAGGGCGAAATGGGTGAAGAGCACCAGTTAAGCTTTGAAACTATGCCTTTTTCGGGCTTTGTAAAAACATACAACGTAGATGCGCAAACGCCAGATTCGGCAGGCACTATGACCGCAATGGCATCGGGTGTTAAAACCGACGCGGGCGTTTTAGGTATAGATGAAGCGGTTGAACGTGGTAATTGTGCATCAGGCAAAGGGCACGAACTAGTTACCTCATTAGAGCTTGCTGAAATTGCAGGTAAAGCAACAGGGATTATTTCTACAGCGCGTATTACTCACGCAACCCCAGCTGCAACGTATGCTAAATCGGCAGAGCGTAACTGGGAAGATATCTCCGATATGCCAGAAAGTGCCGCAACGTGTGAAGATATTGCATCGCAACTAGTTAACTTTGAAGCCAACCTAGAAGCACGCTTTAGTGGTGTTGATGTAGACGGTATTGACGTAGTAATGGGCGGCGGTCGTCGTCACTTTTTACCAAAAGATGCCGCGTTTAATTCAGCCGATGCAGTAAGTGCTGTTGAAGGGGATCGTACAGATAACCGCGACTTAACCGCAGAGTGGAAAACGCAATATCCAAATGGCACGTACGTAATGGATCAAACCGGTTTTGATGCAATAAGTGACGACGCCACTAAAGTATTTGGTTTATTTAACGAGTCCCACATGCAATACGAAGCTGACCGTGCAAACGATGTTGCAGGCGAACCTTCGCTTTCACAAATGACCGAAAAAGCAATAAACGTGCTTGATAACAACGAGCAAGGTTTTTTCTTAACGGTTGAGTCGGGTCGAATTGACCACGCGCATCATGCGGGTAACGCTTATAACGCGTTAAACGACACTATTGAGCTTGCTAAAGCCGTTAAAGTGGCGATGGAAAACACCAACCCAGAAGAAACATTAATAGTTGTAACAGCCGATCACAGCCATGTATTTACCATTGCCGGTTACCCTAAACGCGGTAACCCAATTTTAGGTAAAGTGGTTGCCGTGGGCGAAACTGAGCCAAGCCTCGCCGCCGATGATATGCCTTATACAACTGTTGGCTACACTAATGGTTTAGGTTACAGAGATTTAGGCGATGAAACCAATGCCGATGCATCTTACTTAGCCGCACCGGTAACAGGGCGTGTTGACTTAAGCGATGTTGATACAACAACACCGGGTTTTCACCAAGAGTCGTTAGTACCACTTGGCTCAGAAACACATGCCGGTGAAGATGTTGGCGTTTATGCAATGGGCCCAGGTGCACACTTGGTAACAGGCACAAACGAGCAAAGCTTTTTATTCCATGTAATGGACTTTGCCGCTGACTTTGTAAAAGCAGCAGACGAAAAACTAGCGCAATAAATACCGCCTAGTTATAAATTTAGTTAAATATATCTAAATAAAAAACCCCGCATACTTTGCGGGGTTTTTGTCATTAAACTGACATTTATAATCGTTATGTTATTGCCATAAACTTGAAATATAAATAAGAGATAGCTAAATGAAAAAAGCGTTATTAATAATTGCCACGCTTGTAAGTACAAGTAGCTTTGCCTCGCAATGTGATATTGATGCCAAGCAATTAAAAGCGGATTATAAAATTACCAACAGCCATAAAGCGCAGCAAAGTAGCGAGTCACTTACCCTTTGGCGAAACAATCAGCAAGTAGCGCATCAAAGTGAAGTAATAACCGAGCTTTGGCAGCACTTAGCCAATAATCAAATACGACCAATACGTTATTTTAATGCCCAGCAACGCGGTATTGAATATCAACCATCTGAGGTACGCGGCGTACAAAACTGGAGTGCTAAAAGTCAGCTGGTGGATAACCACTTAATCGAAAAAATGACCTTAGTAAGCACACAAGGCAAAGGCTGTGATGAAGTGAAAAACTATACACTGAGCGAAAATGGCAACGACTTTAACCTTGCCTTTATTACGCATTCAAAATTAGTTAAAACATTTAGTATTAGTAATAAAAAAAGCCAAACAAGTACATTACTAAGCCTTAATAATGTAAACACTAATGAGCCATTAATTAGTGCTCAATTTGCACAGTGGGATCGCTTTCAAACCACCGATTACGCCGACATTGGCGATAACGAAGGCGACCCATTTTTAGCTAAAATGATAAACCTTGGTTTTATTGAGCACGGCGCAACTGGCTTTTATAACCAGCAGGGCGAGGCTATTCAAGGCGGGCATCACCACTAGGTTTTAGTTGAGTTTTAATGTGGCGTAGGACGAGCTTGCTGTGTTGGGGGTAAATTTATACTTCAGTCAGCAAGCTGTGGTGAGCTATCAACCGGCCTCTAAAATAAAGTGAATTTAAAATACTTCCGCCTAAATAATACTTCGAATAATCGCCTCATCTTATAAATAAGCACCGCCTGCTGCTAATTATTTATAGTTCGCAATAACTTACGCTATTTGATACTAATAGAAGTCCACGCAATAGGGACGCTTGAAAAAGTACTTATTAGCAAAGCTGTTATATTGGAACTTAAATGCGAGTACTTTTAGTTATATGTTTTTTATGGACTAGCTTATTATTTGCCTGCGGCAATGATGAACTAGGCCAATCAGCCTCTTTTGCAAAAATAAATGAAGACTATAGCGTAGGTAACTTTGTTGGCTATGATGTCTACGTACCTGAGATATTTAAAGACTATTATTTAACGTCATTTACAGTAGTGATAAAAGATACTTTATTAGCAGACTTGGATTTTACTGAAGCTAATAGTTATGAAGGTTATTACAAGGTATTTTTTCAAGTTAATCCTGAGAGATTAGATTCATTAAATATAGTACTTGGTTATTCAACAACAAAAGACAAAAAAGGAATTGTAATGTGTGGTGAAAGAATACAGTTAAATTTAAAAGAGTTACTCAGAGCAAATCAACCAGAAATGATCATCGCGCCCCCACCACCACTAAAATAGATCGAATTATTAAATTATTTTTAAACGTCGATCAAAGCGCCTGAAATAGTTTGTTCGGGTTTTGTTTGGTCTTATATTTATATAGCTTAAGTAGTTCGCTATGTTTAAACAAAGTTAGGATTCATTTTTTATGATCAAATCTATCACTGTTACTAAAAAGAATTATACCGACTATGCTGATTTTGCAATAAAAAGGTTGTGTACGCCTCAAGGTAAAAAAGACTCAGGAGTTATAAAAAATGTGATTGTTTGGTTTGTAATAACTGTTGTTTTTATGACTATCTTTCAGGTCGAGTCTATTCGCCTTTCTGACTTTCATTGGCCAAGTGGGTTAATTGTAGCAGTGCCATTTTTAATATTAATTATTGTATTTTTATACAATAATCATAAGTTAAAAGAGCAATCAATCCCCAATGAAAATGGCGTAATGATTGGCAATAAAACAATTGAATTTCAAGCTGATGGCATTCGCGAGACTAATCATCTTGGAAGTTACTTTTATAAATGGCAAGCCGTTGAAGCAATGGAAGAAAATAAAGGCGATTTATATATATTTGTAGACAAGTTATTGGCTTTAATAATCCCAGCTAGCACATTTACAAACGAAGCCGAAAAAGAAGAACTAAAAGCATTTATTAAAGCTCATATTTAGTCATGCGTCATTTTATAAATATTTACACCGTCTTAGTGTTTATTTTAATGCTTATACCTATTTCATCAATGGGAAGTGAAAAACCAGCTAACACTACCGATGAAAAATGGGGCAAGTATCTAGAGCATAGAGCTGCTTGGAATAAAATGCTTAAAGAGCGTTATGAAAATAAGTTAAAGCATACTCCGCCAAAACCGCCTTGGATTAAATTTCCAAATTATCATCCGAGCGATATATTTTGGAGAATGGGTGACGGCGAAAGCTACATAAGTGACTATTTCTCTATCTATTTTCAGTACGCTTCTAAGGCTGAAATAAATGCTTATAAGATTAAATATCCTGAACACTCAGATTGGCGTGGAACATATAAGCGCTTTGAACACTAACTAAAAAGTACAGCTATGCTTTCAGATAACTTATTTGATTGTGGCGCTTATTCACAGTGCTATTAACTCACGCTAATAGCACATATCAGTTTTTAGACGCTACTCAAGATGAGCATCATCAGGCTTTTTAGGTTTACTCGCTACTTCGGTTAAGCCGTCTTCGCAGTCGCCGCTGTCGCAGGTATTTAAATCGCTTTGTGCTTGTTTATCTTGTTGCAGTACTTGCTTTAAATCTTCCATGCGTTGGCGAACTGCTACGCCGTAGCTGGCGTCGTCGCCCCATAATGCAGCAAGTTGCAGTACTGCAGCGCGGTCGTGGTCTCTAAATAGCTTACCAGCACGCTCTGCATCTTGCTTAGTGTTACCTAGTAACTCGAGTGCTTCTACGGCAAGGTTAATAGCTGAGTCGACTGTTTCGCGGTTAAACGCATCTACTTTTAAATTAAGTAACTGATACGCATGGCGGCGGTCGATTGCGCGAGCAACAATTTTAAGTTGCGGGTAGTTTTTATGCGCGAGCTTAATTATCTCAATGGTTTTATCGGGGTTATCAATTGCAATTACTAGCATTTGCGCTGTGTGCGCGCCTGCGGCTTCAAGGAGTTCTTGGCGTGCGGCATCGCCATAAAATACGGTGTTACCAAAACGGCGTAGTAATTCTATTTGGCTAGGGCTGTGATCAAGTACGGTAATTTCGTAGCCTTGCGCGTGCAGTAAACGCCCCATAATTTGACCAAAACGTCCGTAGCCCGCAATAATTACGTGCTTAGCGGTGCTAATTTGCTCTGGCTTATCAAACTCAGGTAAAGCACTGCTGCTGCGTTTTTGTATTTGCTCATAAACCATAAGTAATAACGGCGCTATTAGCATTGATACCGCCACAACTAAGGTAACAAGGCTGGTTTGCTCGGGCGTTAAAATGCTGAGCGTAGTGGTTACGCTTAGCAGTACAAAGGCAAACTCACCCCCTTGGGCAAGGGCTAGGGCAAATAATAATTGCTGTTTGCTGTTAATTTTAAAGGTAACGGCAAGGGCAAATAAAATGCAGGCTTTAACTACAATAAGTAAAACCACTAAGGCAATAACGGTACTAAACTCGTTAAATAGCAGTTCAAAGTTAATTGATGCGCCAACAGTTATAAAAAACAACCCTAAAAGTAAGCCTTTAAAGGGTTCTATATCGGCTTCTAATTCGTGTCTAAATTCGCTCTCGGCAAGTACAACGCCTGCTAAAAAAGTTCCCAATGCAGGCGATAAACCAATACTTTGCATAACCAGTGCAATAGCGACCACTAAAAACAGTGCAAAAATAGTAAATATTTCACGCATGTGCGTTTGGGCAATGTATCTAAATAACGGGGCCGATACATATTTACCGCCGGCAATAATAGCGGCAATAACCGCAACCGATACACATACTTGTTGCCATACAGGCCAGCTTGCAATAATTGAATCGCTGATTTCTTTTGTGTTAGTTTGCGGGGCAAATGCAAGCAGTGGCAATAGGGCTAAAATAGGAATAATTGCGATGTCTTGAAACAGCAATACCGAAAAAGCGTTTTGTCCGGCTTCTTGCTTTAGCCAGCCTTTTTCTTCAAGGCTCTGCAGCACAATAGCAGTAGAGGAGAGCGCCAGCATTAAACCAATGGCGAGTGCGGTTTGCCAATGCATGGCAAAAAACCAATAACAAAATGCAAAAATTGCCGCTGCCGTTAACACAACTTGCAAGCCGCCAAGCCCTAAAATAGAGTGGCGTAATGTCCATAAACGCGAAGGTTGTAGCTCAAGGCCCACTAAAAACAGCATCATTACTACGCCAAATTCAGCGAAGTGCATTACATCGGTTTGATCGCCCACAACACCCAGCGCATAAGGGCCAATGAGTATTCCGGCAATTAAATAACCTAATACTGAGCCAAGTCCGACTCGTTTTGCAATAGGCACAGCTACAATGGCTGCTGCTAAGTAAATTAAAGCAATTTCTAACACGCGTTTATCCTAATAACATCAAGGCTTTTAGAATGGCTTAGCTGCTTATAAAATACAATGGATTATATGGCTCAAAGTTGCTTATTTATCAGTAGTTATAACACTAATGGTTATAACTACTGGGCTAAGAATAGCACTTTATGTTGAAGGGCTTATTTGGGGGACTAAATATTACAAATACTTATAATTGCTGAGCTTGGTTGGCCTGAATCAGAATGGTAAATAGTAATGTTTGAGCTGATTGTATTTTCAACGTTTGTTTCAATTGCTGTTACTTCAAATTCGGCAGATGCAGGTAGGTCGATGTCTAATTCGCTATCGAGGTAAGTACTTCCGCTTTTTTGCAAAGTAAGTGGTTTTGTTTGATCAAAGCTAAATTGAAAGCTATCTGACGCTAAAAGTGTATCTACCATGTTAAAGCGTAGGTTAACTGTGTCGGGGCCTGAAAACTCAGCACACAAAAATACCGAAACCTCAACAGCTTGTAAAACGGGCATGCTATTTTGGCCTATATCCACAGTAAAGTTGCTTTGCGTAATTGCTACAGAGTTGTATTCCCCAGTTGCTAGCCTTTGATCTGCTGTTTTTATCGTTATTTTTTCACCTTGCGCTAAATTAACCTCTTCATCAAAAAAGCCATTTGTATTGGTGCTGTACTGCTGTCCATTAATTGTTAGCTGTGCATTGCTTATAGCCGCTTTTTGCACATTAGTGAGTTGTCCTTTAATACGACCGGTAAGTTGTGCAGAGTTAGTTACTGTAATTGAGAATTGCACACTTTTTGAAAATCCATCAGCATCAGTTGCTACAACGGTTAGCGTGTAACTACCTGTCATATCGGCGATAAATTCGGTAATACTTTGGTTTGCATTGCTTAAGCTGGTGCTCGAGCCTGATGGGGCTGATAGTGTCCAAGCGTAATCGAGAGTGGTTCCTTCTGGGTCGTAACTTTGGCTTACATCAAATTTAACTGCATTGCCCACTACATCGTAGCGTGATTGCTCCCCCGTGAAGCTAATTACTGGCAATGCGTTTTGTATTACATCAATTGTTAGGGTTTTTGTGTCAGAGAACTGCACGCCATCGTTAGTGCGTAACGAAATAACAACTTGCCCCTCTACTGATGCGCTAAACGTTGGCTTTGATATTGTATTACTGCTAAGCGTTGCTTGGCCTTGCGACGAAATGATTTCCCATTGGTAACTTAGTGGCTGGCCTTCTGGATCGTAACTATTTGAGGCATCAAGTAAAACTTGTTCATCAACCGTTATGGAGGTTTCATAAGTTACCAAAGTGATAGGCTTTTTATTGCTACCGGCATGCAGTGCTGAAGTTGCTTGGTTTGAGCTTAATTGCCCATCAGACACTGTAAGCACTACAACGTAGTCGCCTTCTTTATCGGCAATAATAGAGGGTGTTGCTGATGTGTTGTTAGTGAGTTGCGATGCACTATTTACAGGCTTGGCTTGTAACTGCCAGTTATAACTCAGCGTATCTCCGTCTGGATCGCTACATTGTTGGCACTGCAAAGTGGTTGATTCGTTTAACGTAATATCACGTTCGGATTCAAGTGTTGCAACGGGGGCTTTATTACTTGTGGTAACAGTTAAAGTAACAGATGCGGTATCACTTTCGTTTTGTTGATCGGTAACAGTGAGTGAAAGCGAGTAATCTCCAGCTGTTGACGCTGAAAACCCTGCGGTATGATTTTGCATGTTTGAAAGAGCAGGCGTGCTGCCCTGGGGTTTTGATGTAATTGCCCACGCATAACTAAGCGTATCGTTTTTATCGGGATCAGTGCTTTGGTTACCATAAAGTGTAACAACTTCATTTGGGGCAATTGTTTTATTTTCTACGTTTATAACCGCTTGTGGCGATGAGTTAGAATTAAGCGATTCACTTTTTATGAGTACGACAGTGCTTGCCGTATCACCTTGTGAATCAGTAACGGTAAGCTCAACTTTAAATTCGCCTATTTCGTCGGCAACAAACTGGCTTTTAACTTGAGTCGCATTTTCAAGCGTTGCATTACTTGCTACGGGCTTGGTAATAAATTGCCATTTGTATTGATTAATGGCGCCGCTGGTTGTGCTACTTTGCGCGCCATTTAAAAGCACAACATCACCTTGTTTAACGGTTTGTGTGCTACCTGCGTTAGCCGTTAGTTGGGTATTTGCAGTAACGGTGAATTGTTTTTGTGCAGGACTGCTTGAAAGCTTGCCGTCACTCACGGTTAATACTAATTGGTACTCTTGTGCTTCAGATACTGAAAACTCAACGGTACTTTCGTTATTAACCGTAATCGGTATTTCTACTTGTTCGTTTTTGCTGGTTAATTGCCATTGATAGGTGAGTGCATCGCCATCGGGGTCACTACTTTGTGCTGCGCTAAAAACGAGGGTGGTATTTACTTTAAACTCCGATTGCTCGGTGGTAATAACCGCAATAGGCTTTGTATTAGTGCTGAGCGGTTTAGTTACTGTTTTGGAGTCTGAACCTCCAGAGCCACAAGCTACGAGGGTGAATAAAGCAGTAATTAAAATTAATAACTTCCATTTCATAATATTAATATCCTTTTAATAAGTTGAATATTAATATGTACCTAAATTAGATATAAAGCAAAAAAATAAATCAAATAAGTAAATTTTCATTATTTTAGGAAATAGTTAACGTGAAACAGTGCTGCTTTTAAATAATTTATACTTTGAGGGGAGTGCTTTATGCCCAGATTGATAGGGCATAAAGTATATTAAATGGCAGTTGAATAACGCTTAAATAAAGTTAGTCAGCTACTTTTACTGAACCGCTAATATTATCGATACTTACATCGCCCGAGCCCGACTCAGTAATAGTCAGCCCCTTTGCATGGTTAACGCGAATATTACCCGAACCGTCTTCAATTGTTACGTTTGAGCCAATATGCTCAATAAGCAGGTCACCAGAGTTATCATCAACATTAACTGCACCGCTTATATGGCTTATCACTAAATCACCCGATCCATCTTCAACGTTTAGCAAACCGGTTATGTTGCTCACGTGCATTTCGCCAGAACCATCGTCAATAGTTGCATTACCGCTTACGTTGTTTATATGAATACTGCCAGAGCCGTCGGTTAATTCTAAATTACCTGCGATGTTTTCAAGGTTTACTTCACCAGATCCATCGTCAACAGTTAGGTTTTTAGCCCCACTTATCGTTAAATTCCCCGAGCCGTCTTTAACATCAATATTGCTTTGCATAGCACTTATTAAAATATCGCCAGAGCCATCATCAATATCTAAATTTAGATTACTTGGCACAGTAACCACTAAATTAATACTTGGAGATTGACCACTGTAAAAGCTAATACCATTACGACTTTTATTTTGGGCAACAAGCTTTGCTTGTTTACCGTCTTGCTCGAGCGTTAGCTCGTATTCGTCTTCAATGTCGGCTGTGTAAATAGTGGCATCAACACTGATGCTGGTGGCCGTTTTTGAGCCTTTTATTTCAAGGCTACCTGCACCGCTTAATACATTTAAATATTCAAGATTATTGCTTGGCAGTGATAGCTGTTGAGTCTGCTTTACTGAGGCAACGCTTGGCGATATATGAAATACACAGCCACTTAATAATAAAATGCCGCCAATAAGCGAAAGTGGTTTTGTAATATTAGATACAGTTGATGAGCTCATGTTTAGTCCTTTGGTATTTATTGTTTGTATTTGTATAAACAATATAGAGCAAAAATGAGACCAAGTATAAGCTATTGATTTTATTGATTTTGATGGGTGTGTTTAAAAGCAGGTTTACTAATAATTGGTTAAATATACTAATTTTTAATAAAAAAGGATGCACATGGCATCCTTTTTAAATATTCGCTTTAATTAGACGTTAATTAAAAGCTGTAAGTAATGTTACCGTATAAAAAGCGTCCGTCTAATCCGTAAGGTGCATACGGTGTGTACGGGAATATTTGGCCAAAGTCAGAGTAACCAATGTTATCCACGGTTGCTTGTGGGTACTGATCGAACAAGTTGTTTGCACCAACGGCAAATTTCCAATATTCGTCTGGACGGTATGCCACTTCTAGGTCGGTGATCCATTTAGGGTCTAAGTATTCATCGCGATCAGCTGTAGTTGATATGTCAGCGACTTCACCATAACGTGTGGCACGAAGCGTTGTTTGCCATTCGTTAAAGTTCCACACTGCTGATAGGTTCCATTTGCTATCTGGCGTGCCCTCTTCAAAGCGACCTACTTCACGACGCGCAAACACTACGTAGTCGTCACCTAGTGAGTTAAGTTCGCTTGGGTTGTCGTTTACGTGTGTTACTTCGGTGTCGTTAAAATTAGCTGCTACGTTTAGGCGTAAATCACCTAAGTTGTCTAAATCTAGGTTATAAGTGGCAACTATATCTACACCTTGCGTGCGTGAATCGATAGCGTTGGTAAAGTAACGTACGCTTTCGGTATTTAGCTCACCGGCATTTTGTAGTATTTCTACTACGGCATCGCCCTCTAAGTTTTCAGACAATACAATACGGTCATCAATATCAATACGGTACGCATCAACGGTTAAGCTAAAGCTGCCTTGCGTGTACATAAAGCCCGCAGTAACGTTTACTGACTCTTCAGCATCTAACGGCTGAGCACCGAGTGCTTGCGCTGCGGCTGAATCGGTTGGGAATAAACCAACTTCAAATGGTTGGTTGTTTTCAAGTACTGTTGATATTTGGCGGTACGAGCTTTGTGCTAAAGATGGCGCACGGAAACCGGTGCTAATTGCACCGCGCAGCGATAGGTTTTCAGTAATGCTGTAACGCGAGGCAAGTTTAGAGGTAAATGTGTCGCCAAAGTCGCTGTAATCTTCATAACGACCCGCTAAAACGACGTTCCATTTTTCTGTTAAGTAGGTATCAAACTCAACAAATAAAGCGATGTTATGACGGCTTTCGTCAGTCGCACTTTCTGGTCCAAAACCAGCAAGTACTTGCGCGCCACCGGCTGCAATTGGGTTACCGTCGCTATCAAGGGCTGTGATGTAAGACGCTTCTTCGCCTTCTTCAATTTTGTAGCTTTCGTGGCGGTATTCAGTACCTACGGTAAAAAATACGTCATCAGGTAAACCTAAATCAAGTGTGGTATTGGCCGTTGCGTTTACTAAAAACTGATCGTAAACCAGTGCACCGTTATCAAATTCAGTTGGGCTGTCGGCACCTAGTGATGTGTTTATACTATTTACAACACCGAAGCCAAAGTCGTTACGGCCGTAGTTGGTACTTACATCCCATGTCCAGTCGTTAGTTTCGCCTTGTAAGCCCAATGCAAATGAGTAGTCTTGTACGTCTGTTTCAATTTGCGGCAAAAAGCCATCTGGGTACACTTCTAAAACGTTACGGCTGTCTTTTGCTCGGCGGTAAAAACCACCTGAATTACCTTCACGCTTTGAGTAGCTACCAAATGAATAAAGGTTTAAGCCGTTATCTAAATCGTAACCCATGTTGTAAAACAACGCGTAATCTTCAAGGTCTGCTTTACCAAAACGGTGATTGTAACGATCGATAGTAAATTCGCGTGGGTCTAGGGTGCCATCATCAAGGCGGCTGTATTGTTCGCGTGGGTCAAAGCCTGAGCGCTGCGTTGAGTCGTTATCGCGGTATTCAATTGATACGTTTACAAAGCCGTTATCAGATAACGCAAAACCAGAGTTTGCACTAACTGTGCGTGTTGCACCGTCGTTTACTTCTCTGTCGCCACCGGTATTAAACGCTAAGTCGCCGTTAGCATCTGCATAGGTGCTTTCTAGCTGAGGTACGCCAGCCATTTGAGTATCGTATTTACCGTACGTTACGCTAACGCTGCCGCCTTCTGAGGCATCTTTAAGTACAATGTTAATTACCCCAGCAATTGCATCAGAACCGTACTGTGCGGCTGCGCCATCACGTAGTACTTCAACACGTTTAATTGCAGAGGTTGGGATCATGTTCAAATCAACAGCGGTAGAGCCTCGGCCAACAACACCTGCTAAGTTTAATAGCGCACCGGCATGGCGGCGCTTACCGTTTATAAGCACTAGTGTGTGATCGGGTGCTAATCCACGTAAAACAGCTGGTTTTGCATGGTCAGTACCATCACCCATAGTGGCACTTGGGTAGTTAAAGCTAGGTACTTGGTTTGCTAGTATTTGGCTTATTTCTAGCTGACCCGTACTTTGCATATCACCGCTGGTAATAATATCTACAGGTACTGAGCTTTCGGCAATACTGCGTAAGCTACGGCGAGTACCTGTTACTGAAATCACTTCAATGCTTTTTTCGGCTTGAACATCTTGTTCTGCAGCAAATACAGAAGAATAGGGTGCACTAAGTGCAGAAGAAACGGCCAGGCTAAGTGCTACTTTTTTGGCTGATAATGGCTTTAACATGATGTTGATTCCCTTGAGGGCTGCTGACTATTGATTTTAAAAAGGAGCGCATCATATAGAAGCGACTACCCTAGTGCAAAGATAAAAACTATCTAAGATATTCTAAGTTGTTAACAAGTAAGGTCACTGTCTACGCGTGATATAGGCGTTTGGATCGTTGTAGTTGCAATCTTGTGTCGAATGGTTGCGAATTCAAGGGGATTTTAGATAAAAGTTAGTAAGACGTAAAAAGGCCAAGCACATGCTTGGCCTTTCAATTTTTTAAATTTAGTAATTTAAATTATTCAGGGGCAACTTCAAGCGTTGTAAATAATGCATAACGTCCTGCATCTACGCCTTCTTCATTTACGGTAACCTTGTTAGAGGTTTCGATTAGGTATAGGCCTGGCTCTTTCCACGTAATTGTAAACATACCGTCTTTATCGGTCGTTACTTTTACTTCGCCACGCTCGTTACGGTAGCGTGTGTCGCCTTTTAAAATACTCACTTCAACGCCTTCACCAGCAGATTTACCATCTTGTAGTAACTGAAAACGTGCTTGTTCACCTACAAATAAATCGTTTGGATGCGTTGGACCGCTAAGCTCTAAGCCTAAACCTAGCTGTGCAGGTTTTGAGGTGCCATTTCGGCTTACAAATGTATCTACTGTTGAAACAACCTTCGTTGTCGTTACATCTTTTGCATTGCTAGGTAACTCGGCTTCTGTTTTTTTACCAAATACGCGCTTGCGCTTACCTTCTTCGTTTTTATAGAAGGTCATGTACATTGGCTTTTGGGTCATTGCAATGTGGTAAGTGCCTTGCTCTGTTAAGCTTACCGCAGCTGAGCTTTTACGCTTTAAGTAATAAGCACGAATGGTTTCAGATACTGGCTCACCATTAGGTGCAAGTGCCATTAATAATGTGTCGTCGTACTCGGCGCCTTTTTCTTTAGGTTTAAAGGCTTTGTCTGGTGCAAACATTTCGTTAGAGATACTAGCGTCAATCATTACGTAATGCGCTTTATCGCCTGATAAAGATGTATGCGAAGGTAGTAACCAACGTCCGTGTGCACTTGCTGAAGTTGACACTAAAGCAGATAAGCTCAATGCGCCGATTAATGCCGTTTTTAATAAATTAATTTTCATTGTATTTCCTTAAATTCAAATGATTAAGTAGCAGCTACTTAGTGCTTACAGTGACGAAGCTTTTAGAAAACTCGTTTTTACCATCAATTGTTAGTTTGCCTGATTTAGTTAAATCGAGCTCAACGCGGGTGTAGTCTCTGCCGCCTTCTTCGCGTACAACTTCAATATTTAGTAAGTATTTACCTGGTTTTACTGGGTTACCGTCTAAATCATTACCTTGCCAATTTATGGTGTAAGTACCTGCGCGTTTTGTTGCGCCGCTAATGCCGTCAAAGTTGGCATCGCTTTTACCGGCTTTACGCCACCATTGGCGTAAGTCTTTAAACCATTCTGCTTTTTGCACCCAAAGTGCAAGCGTTGTAACGTGTTTGCGCTCTGGTGTTTCAAGCCAAACTGCAACGTATGGGCGGTGATACGGTTGTACTTCTAAGTCAGGAAGTGTTAATTCAACCTCTAGCTGTGGTGTTTTTGCATGCGCCGTTGTTTGAAAAAACGCAGCTACGAGCAGTAATGCGGCGCTTATAAATAATTTAAATTTAACCATTAAGACACTCCTTTTATTTGTGGAACCCAACATAAATAAATAACCAGTGGAGTTACCACTCCGAGTACGGTTATCCATATTCCTGCTAAGCGTTTTTTTCTATTTTGAAACAAAATAATCATGCCGGTGATGGCAAATAAAATCATTAGTACGGCAGATATATCAATTACCCAACTCCATACTTCACCGCTGTGGCGGCCTTTATGTAAGTCGCCAATAAGGCTTAAAAAGCCACCTGTTTGGTAATCAAGATTTAGCTCGCCAGTTGTAAAATCAAGCTCTGCGTAGGCAAACCCAGCAGGCAGTGGGTAGTCGAGCATGACAAGCGCGTCTTCTTTTTCCCACTCAATGCTTTTTACTTTTGTAAGTGCATATTGCTCGGCTAGGTAAGCTTCTATTTCAGGGTAAAGCGTTGGCAGCGTATTCAGCTGCTCATTCGCTTTGGTAACTAGCTCTGCTGGAATTACCGCCGTTACTTGGCCATTATTTTTATCGTTTTTAAGCCAATCAATATGGTTGAGCACAATGCCGCTAACGCAAAATAAGATAAGCAAAAAAAACAAAGCTGTAGAAATATAAATATGTAGAGCACGGCTTGTGCTATACAAAGCCCGCTTGTTAATAAACGACATAAAAACAGTAAATAAATTAAATTTACAGCATGATAATGATTTGCATTAGCTATTACAAATTTACTTACTTATCTTTACATAAAAACTTTAAAACAAAGGCGGTAAGCAGGTAAAAAATGAATATTTAACGCTTAGGAGGGCTGGAAGGTCTTAAAATAAGGTAAATCATTACCAATACTTCTATTACTGCAACGAGATAAATAACCCAAATAGGGGCGGCTGAATACAGTAAAAATGTAAATCCAATTAACATGCCAATGGCGGCGTAGCATTTGGCTTTTACAGGCACTACTTTATGGGCTTGCCATTGCTGCAAAGTTACACCGTAACGAGGGTGGTTTAACAGCCATTGTTCAAGCGCGGGTGATGAGCGAGTAAAGCAGGTGAGCGCTAAAATAAAAAATATAGTGGTAGGCATGACCGGCAGCACAATGCCAATAATACCCAAGGCTACAAGTATTAAGCCAAGTGCTTTAAACCATAAGTTTTTATAACAAATAAACACTGCTTTTATATTCACTTAGGCTCTTTTTAGTAATGGCTGATACTTTCGATTGTAGGCCAAATAGTTATAAAATCGAAGTGTAAAAACATAAAAAAGGGCAAACTAAGTTTGCCCTTTTAAATTTATAAAATAGGTTTTACTTATCTAGAAGTAGTAACCTACGTTGATGTTAAAGCGACGCTCTGTATCGCCATCACCAATAATTGTTCCGCCAATAAATGGCTGGTTACGTGCTTGAATAAAGTCAAAGTACGTAAATAACGGGCCTGCTGATACGCTCATACCTGTTACGTTCATCCATGTATCTGCACTGTCGTCAGAT
The DNA here is from genome assembly GCF_014164385.1 of Pseudoalteromonas sp. SG43-3. Classification (NCBI taxonomy): domain Bacteria; kingdom Pseudomonadati; phylum Pseudomonadota; class Gammaproteobacteria; order Alteromonadales; family Pseudoalteromonadaceae; genus Pseudoalteromonas; species Pseudoalteromonas sp. SG43-3. The sequence continues at coordinate 86,068 of NZ_JACJFC010000013.1, read as the reverse complement.
TTGTCATAAATGATCCCGTAATCGTTGTAAAACTGTACGCCTGTTATAGGGCCTAAATCAACCGATAGGTCGTAAGCTACGTTAAAGTTAGTCATGGTAGCTTCGCTTGATACGGTGTCGTAGTAGTCAAACGCACCTACAACAAAGCGGTTGCTGTTGTCGTCTAGGTCGTAGTCGTACTCACCGTGCTGAAATTGAATATTCCAGTTATTTATTTGGCTGTTTACGTGGAACGCCCATGCGCCGTAGTTACCTGCACGGTCGTTACCATCATGTAAGCCACCGCTTAATAGTGATAAACCCACATCGGTTTTAGCGTTTTCGCCATGCTCAATTTGGTACACTGTACGAGCTGCAAATGTGTTGTATTCACCAAGGCGAGAGCCAGGTGCATCGTATGTGCCTTCGGTTGTTGCACGGCTACCAACTATATCAAAAGAGTAACGCTCGTTAACTTCAGAGCTGCCATCAACGCCGCCTACTTCATCATTTTTGAAAAAGCCTAGGTCTAGTTTCCAGTTATCTTTTAGTTTACGGTTTACTGTTACACCCAAGTCAAAGTCGTCTTCTAGGCCAACATAGTAGTTAGTGCTAAAAAAGTAGCTGTGTGAGTTGTATGGGCCATTACCAAAAGGGACAGGTGCAATACCAGCTTGTGCTTCCCAGCCATCAGTAAATTCGTAACCTAAGTATGCATACTTAACAATGGTCATGTAATCGTAAAAGCGAAAATCACCATTAACAGAAATATCGTTTATTTCGCCAGATAAGTTAATGCGAAATACTTCAAAGTCTAAGTCGCCGCTACGATCTTGAGTGTCTTCATCGTATGAATTAGTGCTGTAATTAAAACGCACTGCGCCACCAATTTTAACGCCTTCGTCTTTTTTCTCAGATTCGGCGGCAGCAACAACTTCTTTGTTATCAGCTTTTTTACTAATTTTTGCAACTTCTTGCTTGTGTAGCTCATTAATTTTTTGCTGTTTTGTTTTTTCATCAGCTAACTTATTTTCAAGCAGTTGCATTTGTTGCTTTAACTGCTTAAGTTGGCTTTGTAACGTGTCTAGATCATCAGACGCATAAGAAGTACTTGTAACACCACCTAGAACTAGTGCTAGTGTTAATTTTGAGAGTTTAGTCATAATTGCCGCTCAGATTTTGATTAAAAAATAAAAAATTCAAGACGTAAAAAAACGCCTTACGTTTAGGGTAAGTACAAAAACTATGTATTTTTTTTATTATTTATTCTTTAGGAGCTTGAGTAAGCGCACCAACTTCTAGAAGGGGCGATGCATCTAATTTATCTGCATCCATCATTGCGGCTACACGCTGCATTGATGAGAGTAAAAGGCTCTGTTCCCATTCAGCAAGTGCAGAAAACTTTTCAATAAAGTGTTCTTGCAATGGCTGAGGTGCTTTATCAAGTAACTCTTTTCCTTTATCGGTGAGGTATAAGCTCACTCTGCGTTTATCCATTTGACTGCGTACGCGTGTTACTAAGTTTCTGCTTTCTATTCTGTCGAGAATATTGGTGACCGTTGCTGGGCTTAAATTTACATTTTGAGCAATACGGCTCGCCGTTATTCCATCGGTTTTTTGCACTTCTTGCATTATAAGCAATTGTGGGCCAGTTAAACCCGAAGTTTTATTTAGCTGCTTAGAATGTAAGTCAATCGCGCGGATAACTTTACGTAAAGAAATCAATAACTCGTCATATTTTTGCATTTGCTTATCTCGTCGATGGGGCGGTAGTTTGCCGTAATCGCGAAATGTTACACATCAAATAAATTGAATTCAAATAATATATTGTACTTTAGCCCGCTTTTATTGGTTTTTAATAGTTAGAGCAGTAACTAATGTAAAATTATATTGTTTAAATATTGGTAAATTTTCTTAGCACCTTGTGTGCATTAAGTTGCGCACAGTACGTATGTTGTGAATAATTGGCAAGTCTTATTGTATAGACTTTAGTATTATTCATTTACAGCTGTTAGTACAAAGTAATTGTTTGTGAGTTTACTGTATATGTATTAATCGGCAATGAACAAATTCAGCAATCAATATTTAATATCAATAGCGTATACTTTAAGCATGCATTATTGTTTAGATGTAAACATTAAAAATCTTTAGTATCAGTATTATAGGGGAAGGTATGAAATTATCGCCATCAGTTAGCATTGAGCAAAGCGAATCCGGACTTGAGTTTATTAAAGTAGCTAGTGAAAAGTGCGACGCAAAAATATTTTTGCAAGGTGGGCAAATTACCGAGTTTATCCCTAAAAATAACAAGCCACTTATTTGGGTTTCACAAGAGGAAACCTATCAAGAAGGGGCGAGTATTCGAGGCGGTATTCCTATTTGTTGGCCGTGGTTTGGTACACACGCTAATGATGGGTGGCCTGCCCACGGTTTTGCGCGCACAAGCGTATGGCAAGCCGATGAAGTACACGAATCTGATGAGCAAATTACAGTTAGTTTAAAGCTCCCCATGAAACTTGTTAATACAACGTATTGGCCGCATCAGTGCGCATTAAAAGTTGAGTTTGTATTAAGTGATAAATTACAGGTTCGCTTAACGACCACTAACTTAGGTAGTGTGCCATTTAGCTTTACTCAAGCACTGCATACCTATTTTCCTACCTCAGATATTACAAACACCCATGTAGATGGTTTGCAAGGCGCGCAATATATTGAGTTTAGTGAAGGGCCATTTGTACAAAATGATGTTGTAAGCTTTAATCGCGAAACCGATATGGTTTATACACAAGCAAGTACAGTGCAAAGCATTAATACGCCAGAAGGTGTTATTAATGTGAGCCGCGAAAACTCAAGTTCGTGTGTGCTGTGGAATCCATGGATAGAAAAATCAAAACGCTTATCTAATTTTGCTGACGATGAGTATAAAACAATGCTGTGCCTAGAGGCCGCTAATGTACTGACAGATAAAGTAACGCTTGAGCCAAAACAAAGCCACACCTTAATAACTACCATTAGTTGGTAAGCTAGTCATAATTAAAAGCAGAAATAGGGACAAATAGTGTTTAACAATCAACAAATAATGGATTTACCAAAGCATAGTGATATTAGCTTTAAGCCATTGGCTGATAAAGCCTTATTACATACACAACTTAGCTCGCTTCTGTTTTATGTACCGCTAATTGGAGCGCTTATTGCTGTTTGTTATTTTAATGAAGCCTTTGCTAATAACGCACAAACGTATTTGCTAATTGGTATGCCAATTTTGGTGGCCGTATCTATGGCGTACAACATAATAAGTGTGAGGTTGCGAGGTTTTGCAGTGCGAGATCATGACATTGCTTTTAAAAAAGGCGTTATTTGGCAACAAGTGACGGTATTACCTTTAGCGCGTGTACAGCATATGGAAATACACCAAGGGCCAATAGAGCGAAAACTTAGCCTTGCGAGTATTAAATTATTTAGCGCTGGCGGTGTAAGTGCCGATTTACAAATTAGTGGGCTAACCCATGATGATTGTAAAAATATGCGCCAATTTGTACAAAACTACCGCCAAGACGACGCAACTACTCAGGCAGCTTTAGTCGATGAGTAATACAACTATCGAAGATAAAGCCAGCCCTATTTACTGGCAAAAAGTATCGCCCTGGGCACTTTTATATTTTGTTGTGCACTTTAGTGTGCGCTTTGTAAAAGATGGCCTTTTAAACTTACTGCCCATGCTAGTCGTGTTTGTTACTCAAGTAGAAAATAAATTGTTCTGGGCGCAGGTTGCAGGCGGTATTGCACTAATTTTGCTACTTGTTTACTCATTTTTATATTATTTAAATTTTAAGTTTAGTATTAGTAGCGACAACGAAATATTGCTTAACAAAGGTGTATTTAAAAAAGAGCGACTTACGCTTAAATTTGGCCGTGTGCAAAACGTTAATATTGCCGAGCCGTTTTATTTTACCCCCGTAAACTTAGTTAATTGTATTTTTGATGCCGCTGGCAGTGTGTCGCAAGAAGTTGTTTTACCTGGTGTTACTAAAGATTATGCACAGCAAATGCGTAAACAAATATTTGATTTTAAAGCGCAGCAACAGCAAGAAGCACCAAATACTGAACAAAGCGAAACAGACACTATCGAAAACAGCCTAAGCATTAGCAATAAAGAAATAGCCAAATTTGGTTTAATGTCGAATATGGCTATTTTAGCAATCGCTGCTTTTGCCCCTTTTATAAACCTAATTGTTGATTTTTTAGAGAAGCAAATTATTGCGAAAGTAGAAGGCTTTTATCAACAAGAGCTTGGTATGCTGGCCAGCGCAGCTACCTTTGCGATGATCACCTTAATTGGTTTGTTAGTTGTGGTGGCTGTAATGCTATCGGTGACTATGTCGCTTATTCGTTTTTATAATTTTGAGCTTTATTTTAAAGGTCAAAAGTTTAAACGCATTGCTGGCTTGTTAGAGCGCCATCAGCTTTCAATGAGCATGGACAAGGTGCAATCTATTGTTATTAAACAAAACCTAATGGGGCGATTACTAAAGCGATTTACCGTTGAGTGTTTACAAGCAAGTAGCGGCGGAATAGCAGCCTGTGTGGCGGCTAAAAAAAATAAACAAACGTTAGTACTACCTGTATTAAATAGCGAACAAGTTGATAGTGTATGCCAATGGATTTACCCGTGGTTTAATAGTAAAAAACTCGCTTTTAAGCGCGCAGAGCGAGCGCTTTTGTATAAAAATTTAGGCTTTTATTCACTGTTACCCAGTGTATTAGTGTTTGGCTTTTGTTTTATTGCTGATATTAATACTTTGATAAGCCTTGGTGTTTTAGTGGTGTTTTCTGGCTTGGTGACTTTGTCGTATCAGCGTTATGGTTATTACATGCATGAGGATAATGGTCGATTTTACATGGTTGTACGCAAAGGTATGATTGGCGTTCATTACCGTGTTTTTGAGCTTTATAAAGCGCAAAGTGCGCGCAGTATAAGTACGTACCTAATGAGAAAGTCAGGCTTAAAAAGCCTGTATATACAACTTGCTTCAGGCTTTGTATTTATGCCCTACATAAAGCAGCAAGATGCTGACTTTATTATTGATTTTACAATTAAGCAGATTGAGTCAGATACTCGCAGCTGGATGTAAAATACCCTAATAAAACATGTGTAAATACCCATTTTCACATGTTTTATTACATTTTCTTACTGCCCATGAAAGACATTTAATAATACCCTAGATGGTATTAAGGAATTATTTTAGGGACGCTCATGAAAAAAACACTTATCGCATCAGCTTTATTACTAGCAGCACCGATCTTTGCAGCCGATTGGCAAACTATTCATACCGAACATTTCAACATTCACTACAGTGTTGAGCATGCTGATTTTGCTAAATCAACTGCAGCAGAGCTTGAAATAGTACGCACCAAAGTGCTTGAGCAGCAAAACCGAACACTTGATAAAACAGTTGATGTAGTGGTGTTTGATCCCCTAAATGCGGCAAATGGCTTTGCGCTACCTACCTCAAATAATCCTGTAATGGCACTTTTTACAACCCCACCACAATCCGACACCGTTATATCAAACAGCGCTGGCTGGCAGCAGTTACTTGTACTGCATGAATATATTCACTTAGTGCATTTAGCACAGCCTACACGCAATCACTGGCAGCAAAAAGTACGTGGCATATGGGATTTATACGACTTAACTTACAGTGATACACCGCGCTGGGTAGCCGAAGGTTATGCCACATTGATTGAGTCTAAAATGACGGGCCGTGGGCGTTTATTTGATAACTACTCAGAGTCAATACTGCGAGAATTTGCTCAGCAAGGTGCTTTGCCAACCTATGGGCAATTAAATGGCGAGCAGGGCTTTATGGGCGGCTCAATGGCGTATTTAATGGGTAGTCGCTTTTTAAATTGGCTAGAGCAAAACTATTCAGAGCAAACACTCGATAGTGTTTGGACGCGAATGCAAGGCGTAAAAACGCGTGACTTTGATGAGGCATTTAGCGGTGTGTTTGGGCAAAGTGCAGCCAAGCTATATCGCCGATTTATAGCTGAATATACCTATAAAGCAATGCAAATAGAACAAGGAGAGCCGTTACTTAATAGTGAACTTTGGCTTGAACTTAACTTATATGCAAGTAACCCTGCACTTTCAAAAGATGGTAGTAAAATTGCAATTGTTGAGCGAGACAAAGAGAGCAATACCAAGCTTATAATTTATAGCACGGACGACAACATAAAGGCGCAAGAGGAGTTTACTAAAGCGCAAAAAGAGCTACTCAAAAACGATGCACAAGACATCCCCGATACAGCGCCAAGTGTGTTTAAGCGCGAACAAAAACAAGTGCTTAATCAAATTAATCGAGCCGGTATTGCAAACCCGCAATGGGTAAATAGCACAACGTTATATTTTAATGCGTACAGCAATGAAGAGTCGGGTATTTATAATAAAGTGTCAGACATATTTAGCTATAACACTGACACTGGAAATATTACACAGCTTACCAAGCTTGCTGGTATACGACGATTTAGCGTAACCAGTAACGGTGATACCTTGTATGGCGAGCAAATAAGAGGTGGCTACTCTGAATTAGTAAAGGTTGATCTCAATACGCAAACCACCACACCATTATTTACAAAAAGCCTTGAGACAACTTACGATTACCCAATACTCAGTCCTGATGAAACTAAATTAGCTTATTTATCAACGTCATTAAATGAAAACTGGCAATTGTATATACAAGATGTGGGTAGTAATAAGCAGCAATTAATACCTATGCCAAACGGGTATCAATATTTAAGTCAGCCTAGCTTTAGCCATAATGGTGAGTCACTTTACTTTGTTGCAGGCTTAAATAGCGCTACTGATATTTATAACTACAACATAGAGAGTAAAACACTCAGCAAGTTAACTCAGGGGCAGGAAGCCGTTGCTCACCCGATTGAAATGGCCGATGGCTCGTTACTCTATTTTTCGATAACCGCAGATGGGCCAAATGTAAAAACATTGCCAAAAGCTATAAACAGCACTGTAGTTACTGAATTTTCGGCTAATAAAAAAGCACCGCTGCTCATTGTAAACGAACATACGCTTCCAAAAGCTAAAATATATACGCATCAAACAACGCAGCAAACAAATTACAACGTGCTCGAGCAGCACGCTACTTTTGCACTAGGGACGCAGTATTATTCGGCTTCTACCAGTTTGTTAGATTTAAGCATTAAAAGTAGCGATTTATTAAAACAGCTCGACTTGCAAGCGGGATATAGCACTGATTTACACGATGGAGCACTGCACGGTGGTTATGTGCAGGCAAAATATAATGCGCTTGATGTAAAACTGAAACTTGCACTGTTTGACTATAATTTAAATACATCGCGCCAGTATCAACAAAGGCTAAATGCAGATATGGATGCCCGTGGTGGTTTTGCTGCAATAAGTTACCCTGTTAAATTTGGGCAGCTAAGTTTAACGCCGGAGCTTGCCTACAATTACACTGATTATAAACAACGCCATAAAAATTGGACGCGTTTAGGCGTTGCCCAAAGTTGGCAATATGATCGTCAAGACTTTGTGATAGGCCAAAGCCTTTATGCGAGTTGGTACGATGGCAGTAGTAAAAGTAATAGTTGGCAAGGTTACGATTTAGTCGCCAAAATTTTTGGTAAAGCGTTTGGTATTCCTCTTTATGCAAATTTTTCTCAAAAACAACGTGATGACAGCAGCCTTGCATTAGGTGGCTTTAGCTCAAATCTTATTAATCAGCAGCAAAATAGTGAATATGTACTTTCATCTGAGCTGCCTTTTTATAGCGCAGCTGCAAAGCGCTATCAAGGTTACGGTGGCGGCTTTAGCTTTAAAGAAGGCATGCCGTGGCTTTATTACAAGCAGCATCAACTCGACGGCACCGTATATGCACAAAGTTACGGGATAAAACACCAAGGTGATTTTAGTTTTGGAATGGGGCCTGCTGGTATAAATGACTTAATATTTAATATGGGACTGTCGCGAGTAGAAGGCGACAGTTTTGAGGATGAAATGCGAGCGTGGCTGAGCTTTTATTATTCGCTATAAATATTAATTGGCTAAGTTACTTATCCATCTGCAAGGATAGTAACTTAGCTTGATATACATCGATTTTTTGGTTATCACGTTCTAGTTCGATAGCTTTCTCAAGCAAGGTTTGTGTTTGTTTAATATTACCTTGTTGATAGCGAACTTTTGCGAGTTCCAAGTATAACTCAGCAATGTAAGGCGCTTTAGTAATAGCTTGCTCAAGGTGTGCTTTAGCCTGATGAGCATGGCCAGCTTGTAAGTTGTTTTTAGCGATTACTAGTAATTCATATGGGTCTTTTTCTTTATTAACTAATTGTGAAGTGAGCTCTTTGACAAGCTCTTTGTCGCCTAATTTTTTAGCTAAAAGCTGATAGTTGCTGATTAAATTAATACTTATTTCATTATTACTAAGTGCTGTTTGATAGATGTTTTTAGCGCTTTGTAAATCACCTGCCCGACGATGCAAAACGCCCGCTATATTAAATAATTCAGGATCATTGGGAGTGTATTTGTTTGCTTGTAGAATAAGTGAGTAAGCAATATCCAGCTGTTTGTCTGCTAGCGCTGTTGCAGCTAAATTACTGTAAAACTTAGAAACTAAATCGTTATAATCTGCACTGCTTGAATAAAAGCTGCGACGGGTAGGAAAGTAGTCGATTAAGGTGCCCGCTCTGAAAAATTCAACAATATTATAATCTTTTTTCTCTATTTTTGGGGCGTATACTCTTGTTCTAAAGTGGCTTGCTACATAAACAACATTATTTTCTTTTGCGTATACAGGCTGACTTGTTACTTCTTGAAAGCTCGTTTCTAATCCGAGAGCTTGTGCATAGCTTTGTGTTAAAACAGCTAAGCTAATGCAGTTGCCTTGCGAAAGTTTTAAGGCTTGGGCTGAAGTAAGTGTATCGCCGTGGTATTTAAAGTTAGCTAAGTTGCTTTCGAGGTAGTTGTAAATAATGCGGTCATGACGGATTTCAGACTGTTTTTGTTTTTCGGCATAGGCTAAAAATTTTTCTTTTTCAACATTTGGCAGCTCGAAAATACTGTACTCAGAAGGAGTGTCGAGTTTATTAAACAAAGAATGGTTTAATAGTTGTTCAAGCTCTATTTGTTGTTCTACTTGCTGAACCTTGGTTGTGTTACATCCAACTAAATATAAAAAAGTAATACAGACTGCTATTTTATAAAACATCATAAACCCACTCCATTGTTAAATTTTACATTACAATGTGGTGGGTTTTTAATCAAGCACTTGCTGTACTGCGTTTACTTGAGCGATTTTTTTGTGATTGTTTTTTACGTTTACGGCGGGTAAACCACAAGTAAAAACCAGTACCTGCTAGCCACACTGGGCTCAAACCAATTACGCACCACAGTATTTTACTTATTAGCCCTGCAAAGTAGCCAAAATGAAGTTTTCTAAAGCTATCAATTACTTGCCAGCCAACGCCTACTTCGCGAATATCCCAGTTAGTTAAATGTTCGCCTGTATGCTTATCGTAGCTAACCGTATTAGCGTATTCGCTCGCAAGCGGGTTATTTGTATCGACTTCGCCGAATAAGGTGATATTTTCGTCAGGCTCGAGCGGCATAACTAAAAACGTACCATTAAAAGTGGGTATTTGCTTTTTACTGTCATCGAGTATGTGTTGAAACGAAATATCGCTACTGTGCAAGTTTTTGGTTAGTACAAAGTGCTCTTCCTCAGCGTGTTCAATAACTTCGTGATACCACACCGCCCAGTTAAAGTAGCCACCTGTAATAGCTAAAATAATAATGATGGGCGACCCTATCACCCCAGTCATTTTATGAATGTCGCTAAGTACAATTTGCAGTGTTGCACGCCAGCGCACACTAAATAGGCGCTGCCAAAATTTACGATAAATAATAAGTCCTGTAATACCTAATACCAATAAAAACAGAGCAAAAAAGAAGCCTAGTACTGTGCCTGTTTGCCCTGGCAGGTTTTTAAAGTCGTTAAGTAAAAAGGTGTAATGCAGTTCTAAAAACCAATCAGTAAAATAATGGCTGGTACCAACAGGCTCTGACAAAATGTCACCCGTATACTGGTTTAAATGAAACTTATACCATTGCTCTGTCCCGCGTTTAACTAAGTAAACCCGATCAGCAGTATCATCGTTAAATATCTCCCAACTACCTACTACATACTCAGGGTAAGCAAGCTCTGTTTTTGCGATTAATTTGTCGATTGGCATGCGCTCTGGCAGTGCTTTTACAACATAGTGACTGCTTGGCATAAGTAAGCCATCTATTTCACTTTTAAAAACTAATACGCTCCCTGTAATACTAATAACAATCAAGGGAATGAGAGCTATAAGAGCGATCCAACTGTGAATTTTAAAAAGAGTTTTTCTCATAGATAGTTTTATATATTGCAGTTAATGACTTGCGCATGATAACAACTATCATTTTCATTTAATAGCTTGTGAGTAGGTTTTCTATTAAATAGGTAAACCGTGAACTTAATTCTACGGTTTTTGTATACCTAGCTTTCCAGTACCTAAAATAAGAATATCTTATTTAGTTGAGTTAAATTTACGCGGCTCTACAATGCCGCGCTCATAGTAAAAGCCTTTTAAAAACAGATGTTTATTAAATGTTTTTATTTCTGTTTTTAATTAACATTTATATAACGAGCGAGGTTGCTTTGGCGCATTATTTGCCTATATTGTCTTCTTTTATTTTGGTTTTTAGTTTTTTACCATTACTAAACAAAATTCGAAAAAATCGTAGTGTCTCTGGTTTGTCACTATTAATGATGACATTTGGATTAGCACAAAGCCTTTATTTTATAACCTACAATATTTTCTTTGAGCGCTATTATATTGCGTTACCATTTATTGTAACCGGTGCGTTAAGCGGGCTTATTTTATATTTTTTTGCACGTTTCAATGCAGCTAAACGAGAACGTGTACAGCTGGTTACTATGCTAGGTTTTTCGTTACTGCCTTTTTCACTGCTTTTAAATTCAAGCCTTGATACTGCAACGGTATTAAGCGCTTTAACGTATGTTGGTCTTGTGATGAGTTCGGTACGTGTTATGCCGCAAACTTATAAAACATTGCGTACGGGTAATGTGAGTAATTTAAGCGCGCGCTACTTTAGCTTGCAGTTTATTGCTGGTATTTGCGGCTTAGTTGTTGAGCTTACAACAGCGGCTCCAAGCACGGCGCACTTACTTATGTTTATTATGCTATTGCTTACCAATGCTGTGCAATTTGGTTGTATGCAATATTATAGAATGCGACCTGTAATGGCTTAAAGCAAAAATAAAAGTGCTAATTTAGTTTAGGTATGGCAGTTTTAAGCTATTAATCATTACAAAGTTTAAACAATGCAATTAACTATTCATCAAATTGATGCATTTACGAATGAGTTATTTAAAGGTAACTATGCGGCAGTGATCCCACTAGAATCGTGGTTAAGTGACGATTTAATGCTAAAGATTGGCGCTGAGAATAACGTATCTGAAACTGCTTTTACCTGCCTTCAAGACGATGGAAGTTTTGTTATTCGTTGGTTTTCACCTTTGATGGAAATCGACTTTTGTGGTCACGCCACACTTGCGGCTGCCTATGTTTTATGTGAAGAGCATAATATATCGAAAATTCGCTTTGTTGCTGATGCGGTGGGCGAGCTAATCGTTAATAAAAACGCTGATGGCAGCTTTGCAATGACCTTTCCTAAGCAAGCACCGATTGAGGTACAAAATGTACCGCAGCAATTGCTTGATGGCTTGTCTATACAACCGAGTAAAATGCTTAAAAATCGCCAAGCTTACTTTGCTATTTATGAAAATGCCGATCAAATACTTGAATTAAAAACTAACTCCGAGCTTTTAAAAACGCTTTATCCACTTGATGTAGTGGCCACTGCACCTAGTGATGATTACGATTTTATATCTCGTTATTTTTGGCCTGCAAGCGGTGGCGATGAAGATTATGTAACGGGCTCAATTCATACTGGCTTGGCACCTTACTGGGCGCAGCAATTGGATAAAACTACGTTAAGTGCTTATCAGGCTTCAAGCAGAGGCGGGCATTTAATTTGCAAAGTGGGTGATACAACCGTCACTTTGACCGGACATGCTGTAAGGTATTTAAAAGGCACTATTTATATTTAAACTGTGAATTAAGTTATAAAAAAGGCCACGTAAATCGTGCGTGGCCTTGGTTTACTCAATTAATAGAGGTTTTATGCTTCTAGCGCTTTTGCAATTAAGCGATCAATATATTTCTTATGCGCTTTAGTTGCTGTATCTGCACCCCAAGCAACACTGGTATCGGCTATTTGAGTTAGCTGATATAACGCTGCTGTTTTAGCCAAGTTATCGTATTTGCTTGCTTTGCCAAGACCAGCAATTGCAATTAACTGGTTAACATACTCAATTTGTAAGTTGTGACTAATAGAGTTTGCGTCTTTGCTTTTCACGAAAATGCTGGCGGTTAAATCTTCCATAAACTGAGTTAGGCTATATTCGTTACCGTACAGAGCTGTGTCAGAAATACGCAGTAATACCGCTGGGTGTAATAGCTGTGCAAGTACAGACTTTTGCATTCCTAAAATCATTTGGTGTGCTTTAGGGTCTTCATTTTTGCCGTAGTGATTAAAGCCACGACGTTGCAGCTGTAAGTAGCTATAAAGAGGTTGCATATTTTGTAGTACATCTGGCGCAAATACAAACTTGGCTAGTATATCCATTGCTTGTGTTTGACGCTCAAGCGATACCGGTGTAAATGGTTTATCTGCATTTGTATCACCCACTACAGCGCGCTCAACGTATACGCCACCAATCTGGCGAGAAACCACACCTGCTTGAGCTCGGTACTGACCAAATAAGCTATTAGCAGAGGTAACAAGCTGTTGGTAAGACTCACCTTTAACCGTTGCTTTATCTTTTAGCTCAGTAAATAGTTTATTAATTAGTGCCATACGATCTGCGCCATAGGCAGCAGGGTTTGACGACAAATCACCAATCATTACACGTGGATCGATATGGCGACCTGGTGCGCGCATATCGTCTGCATCGTTACCAAAGGCAAGGGCATGTTCACTTGAACGAGCAAGTATTTTTTCAAGTCGAGCTTGCTCAGCAGCTTCATCTGCAAGCGCTACGCTGTAGCCATAGTTAATTGCCCAATCATCGTAAGGACCAGGTTTTGTTTGAAAAATATCACCTTGCTGCATACCAATTGGGGCAATGTTAGCGGGTGCATAATCCATAACAGAACCGGTTACTATGCCTTGGGTTTTGTTTTTATCGTGTACTTCTTTTTCATCCCACAAAATTGATGATTTCATATTATGGTTAAGACCTAAAGTATGGCCAACTTCGTGAAGTACCAATTGCGTTAGACCTTGGCGAAGCATTTCTTTATCTTCAATTTTGTCGCCGCTAGCAAGGCCTTTGGCAAGCATTAGATTTTGTTGAATCTCATGCCCAAGAGAGCAATTTAGCTCGCCGGTATTTGTTGTTTCACCGTGGCTCATTGTTCCTTGTGTGAAAAGCGTGTCGTAAATCCAGCGGTTTTTCATAAATACAAACTCAAGCATAATGTCTGAGCCCAGTATTTCGCCTGTTAATGGGTTAGCAAGTGCTGGCCCGTATCCGCCAAATGGAGGCTTAGGTGACGAAGTCCAACGCAGTACGTTGTAATTGATATCGCCCGCATCCCAGTCTGCATCGTCTGGTTGTACTTTTACCTCTAAGGCATTTTTAAAGCCGGCTTTTTCAAAAGAGGTATTCCACGTTAAAACAGCGTCACGAATAGTATCGCGCCATTCAATGGGTGTGGTGTTTTCTATCCACCAAGTAATTGGTTTTACTGGCTCTGAAAGCGCTGCACTTGGGTCTTTCTTTTGTAAGTCCCAGCGTTTTATAACATCTTGATAAGGTGCCCAATCGGTAGATGTCATTTGATCAAATTGATTTGTAAAATAACCAATGCGCGCATCATCCATACGTGGTGCGTAGTTATTGCTAGGTAGAGCGACAAACGAGTGCTGAACTTTTACCGATACGCTACGCGGATCGCTTACTGCATTTGAGCCACGTACCGTTGGGCTTGGGTTAGTAAATACGTAATCAACAACTACGTCTAAGTTATTAGGATATGGACGCTGTTTAATAATGCGTGATTTTTTATCGTCTAGTTTACCTACTTTAAAGCGTTTTTTAGCGTTTTTATCTGCTGGATTTGGCGTAGGTGATACTTTGTGAAGTGCTTCGCTTAAAAATAACTTATTTACATTAAATGCTATTTTACCGTCTTCTTCTTTTTCTATTTTAATGCTCGCAAGTACCGCTTCACTAATATTGGCATCACTCGCTTTTGAAATTGCACTGCTTTCGTCAAATTTGTAGCGAGGTGTTTTGCTAATAATATCGATACGGTCAAAGTATTTTCTAAATTCAATTAATTTAGTTTCGCGGTAAGAACCACGATAATGGCCTGCATCTGTAACGCCATCGACAGTGTGCGCAAAATACACAAACGGCGTATTGAGTTGAGATTCGTTAATCACCATAAGGTGCTTACCGGTTTTTTCGTCTTGATAAAGGCTAAATATACCGGCAAATTCAGTTTGTCCTTTGATCATTTCGCTAAGTGTTTTTGACTCTTTTTCGTCTTTTTTATCGGCTGCAAATGCATGGCTGCCAAACGCTAAGCTAAGCGCAAGGGTGATGCTCGTTAATTTCATTTTGAGACTTTTAATATTTGTTAATTTAATTGGACTGTACGTAAATTAATTTAATTTCGCACATCTTCGCGATGAAATTTAAGTGTTTAACACTAATAAACTGATATTAATGAATAAAAGTTTGTAACAAAATATAACGAATGAGGTGAGCTGCATGTGAAGTTATATTCTATAGCCCTAAATAGCAGCGGTTTATATGTATTTGCAACAGTTGCTTACAAATGTCACCTTAATGTTTCATATGGCTCTGGTATTATGGCGTTAATAGAATTTTGGGGATAATAGGATATGCAAACAAATTCACTTAGATGGTTTTTTCCATTTGTGGCGCTCATTGTTGGTGTTGTTGGCTTTATGGGAATCAATGCCATTGCAAAAGATCCAGAAAAAAAAGAAGTAATTGATACTCGTCCAACAGTGCAAGTTGAGCCAGTGATTGCAAACGATCACCAAGTTATTATTAATAGCTACGGTGAAGTAAAGCCTCTTGAAAATACACTGCTCTCGGCGCAGGTGTCGGGCGAGGTGTTAAGTTGGCATCCTAATTTTGTAGCCGGTGGCATAGTTGCTCGCGGTGAAACCTTATTCACTATCGAAAAAGACAACTATGAAGCAGCAGTACTTGTTGCAGAGGCCGAGCTTGCTCGCGCACAAGCGGGTTTAATAGAGGAACAAGCTCAAGCTCAAGTAGCCGAAGACGAAGCCAAGCGCTTTCCGAGTAAAGCGCGCACAGATTTATTTTTACGTAAACCTCAAGTGCTCAGTGCACAAGCATCTGTTAAGTCGGCGCAAGCTGCATTAAAGCGCGCGCAACGTGATTTGGATAATTGTGATGTTACAGCCCCTTACGACGCATTGGTTATTAGTCGAAATATAGGTGTTGGACAATTTGTCACTATGGGTTCGCAAGTTGCTGAACTCAATAATATTGAGACCGCTGAAGTGATTATTCCTATAGCAGGGTTCGATAGCGTTTTTTTGCCAGAGCGTATTAAAGGTATTACCGCAACGATTATTCAAAAAGGCCTAAACAGCTTCACCCGTGAAGGTGTAATTGACCGCGACCTAGGGATTGTTGATAACGCTACGCGTATGAGCAGTTTAGTAGTGCGTATAGAAGACCCATACGGTCTTAAGAATATACAACCAGCCATTAAGTTTGGTAGCTACGTACAGGTAAATTTTGCAGGTGCAATGCTTAATAATATTTACCGCTTACCGCAAGAGTTAGTTAATAACAAAACCGTATGGATCGTTAATGAAGAGCAGCAACTTGAGCCGCGCAAAGTCACAGTTATTCGTGAAGAGGGTGAGTACTTTTACATCAGTGATGGTTTGAAAACAGATGATAAGTTGGTGATTACTTTGCCAGAATATCCGCAAAAAGGCATGGCTGTAAAAATTGCGGGCCTTCAAAATACTAAAAATACAGAGGCACTTGAAAATGCTTCCACTGAAAAATTATAAAGGTAGGCTGAGTTATGAGTAACACTGAACTACCAAATACAGCGCCTAACGCTGAAAAACAAACCGGTATTATTGCTTACTTCGCTAATAACTCCGTTGCTGCCAACCTAATGATGATTTTTATTGTGGTGATGGGAATTATTAGTTTTCTAAATATCCAACGCCAAATGTTTCCTAATGTAGAGATTAACTACATTAATATTGAGGCTAATTACCCCGGTGCCTCTCCTCAGGAAATAGAAGAAAGCATACTTATAAAAATTGAAGAGTCGCTAAAAGATGTGACCGAAATTAAAAAAGGTGTGTACAGGGCATTTAGAAATGGCGGTAGAGCAAGTCTTGAAATTAATACTGATGTAGAGCTGACCGATATACTCGATAAAGTTAAGTTACGGGTTGATGGTATAGCAACGTTTCCTGCCGGTATGGAACCGGTCACCATAAGTCAGGTTGAGTTTAGGCAAGATGTTATAGGTATGACGCTCGTTGCTGACTTGCCGCTTACTGAGCTTAAGCCTATAGCAAACCAAATAGAGGATGAGTTACTACAGCTATCTAACGTGTCGTTAGTGGTAAACGATGTTCCTCTTGATGAAATAGCAATTGAAATCGAACCCGATACGCTGCGTCAGTATAACCTAACCCTTAGTGATGTAATGAATGCAGTGCGTCGTTACTCAGCTAACTTTTCGGCGGGGCAGCTAAAAACAGACGCAGGTGTTATTTCTGTTCGCGTCGAAAATCAGTTTTACTCTGGTGAAGAATTTAGGCAAATACCGGTAAAAATAGGGGCTAATGGCGCTAAAGTGTTACTGCAAGATATTGCCGTGATTAAAGATCAGTTCACTGAAGGTGAGCGTTACTTTAAATTCAATGGTGAAAATGCAGTTTATATATCGGTAAAAGCGACTGAAGAGCAAAGTATTATCCCAGTTGCTGATTCAGTAAAAGCATTTATAGAATTAAAAAACAAAGAGCTACCACTGGGGGTTCGTTTAGAGCCACTAATGGATTTTACGTATTACCTAAATGCCCGCTTAGACATGATGGTTACAAACCTCATTCAGGGCGCTATTTTGGTTGCAATTATGCTATCAATCTTTTTACGCTTTAAGTTGGCATTATGGGTGATGATTGGTTTGCCAGTGTGCTTTTTGGGCGCAATGATGATGATGCCATTGTTTGGTGTAACCATTAATATTTTATCACTTTTTGCCTTTATTATGGTGCTAGGGATTGTGGTGGACGACGCCATTGTCATAGGCGAAAGTGCCTACACCGAAATAGAAAAAAAAGGCGGTGGTGTTGTTAATGTGATTAATGGCGCAAAACGCGTAGCAACCCCTGCAACTTTTGGTGTACTAACTACCATTGCAGTATTTGCTCCGTTTACGTTATCTACAGGCCCAGAAAGTGCCTTCTTTTATGGTATAGCAGTGGTGGTAATGTTGTGTTTAGTTTTTAGTTTGATTGAATCAAAGTTGATACTGCCAGCCCATATTGCTCACACTCATTTTTCACCAATAAAAGAGGGTGGCTGGCGCGATCGGTTTAATACGCGATTTTTTGGTTTTGTAAATGGCCCATATAAACGCTTTGTTATACGTTGTGTTGAATGGCGTTGGTCAGTGTTATTTTCATTTATTGCTCTATTAATCGTAACCTTTGCTTTAATCTCATCAAATCAAGTTCGTACCGGGTTTATGCCAAAAATCCCGCATGACTACCCGCAAATAAATCTAGAAATGAATGACAATGTATCTGACATACAAACAATAAATGCTATTCGTGAAATAGAAGCGATGGTGATTGCGATTGATGAAGATACCGAACGCAAATATGGTCAAAAACTCATAAGAGATATTTTAGTATTTAACCAAGGGCGAACTGAAGCACAAGTGCTTGTTCCCCTTGTTGATGAAAGTATAAGGCCTTATAACGCGTTTGAATTATCACGACGTTGGCGCGAGGCGATGCCCGATATTGCCGGTGTTAAATCATTAACCATTTATGATGATGTAAATGGAGGGAGCAGTGACGGCGAATTTGGTTATTTATTATATGGCTCTGATATTGATACATTAAATAATGCAGGACGTCGTTTTATAGAGTTGCTGCAACAGCAAGAAGGTTTGTTTGATATTAGCTCAACAATAGATCCTGCAAGTAAAGAAGTGCAAATGAGCCTAAAACCGGTCGCTTACGACTTAGGTTTAGACTTAGCTTCTATTGCAAATCAAGTTGGGGCAAGCTTTTACGGTGGTGAGGCTCAACGTGTTATTCGCCGAGGCGAGGAAGTACGTGTAATGGTGCGTTACCCTAAACTGACTCGAGAGGCATTTTCGTCACTTAAGCATGCGGTTGTTACTACCCCGCAGGGCCGTGAAGTACTGCTTGGTGATGTAGTTGAACTTACTGAAACACCAGGTATTAGTTATATCCGCCGTGAAGGGGGATATCGTACTGTGTATGTTTATGGAAACATAGATGAAGAAGTGATTGAGCCAAACGAAGTTGTAGATCAAATTAAAGAAAAGCTACTACCACAACTCAAAGAAGAGTATCCAAGTGTTAAGTCAGAACTAGGTGGCGCCATTGAAGAGCAACAAGATCAGGCTAATCAGCAGAAGATGTTTTTCTTCGGCGGTATGATTTTGGTGTATATTTTATTAGCCGTACCCCTTAAGAGTTATGCGCAACCACTTATTGTTATGTCGGTGATTCCATTTAGCTTAACGGGAGCAATATGGGGGCATTACTGGTTTGGTTTGGATATAACTTTAATGTCTGGCTTTGGTATTATTGCAGCAGCAGGGGTGGTTATAAACGACTCACTCGTTATGACCGATTATGTGAATCAAGCCCGTAAAACAGGTGTTAGTATTAAAAATGCTGTAATAGATGCCGGTTGTGCTCGATTCAGACCTATATTACTTACTTCAATTACTACATTTGCAGGTGTATTGCCCATTATGTTTGAAACAAGCCTGCAGGCTAAGTTTGTAATACCTATGGCGGTAGCGCTTGGTTTTGCAGTGATGTTTGCAACATTAATAACACTTATATTAGTGCCATGCTTGTACATTATATTAAGTGATATTGGTAAGGTGTTTACACGCATTTTGGGTGGGATTAGGACTGTATTTAAACGTCGCCCGCAGAAGGTTTAGCTCAATAAATAACATACGGGCTTAAATGCCGGGTACAAAAAGCACTGAATGATTAACCATTCAGTGCTTTTTATCATTTGTTGTTACACATTAAGTATTAAAACAACAATAATTAATCTTTAAATTGCTTATGGCAATCTTTACAGCCTTTAGCCCATGCGCCAAAAGCTTTACCAATTACGGCCTTATCGCCTGATTGAGCCGCTACTGCTAGCTCATCTGCGTATTGTTGGAATGCAGTTGCTTTTTCCATAAAAGTATCGTTTTCAGACCAAACAGCAGCAAGTGCAGCTGTGTCGCCTTTATCTGTTCCTTCGTAAAACGCTTCCCATGGCATTTTTGAAAGTGCAGCTGCGTTGTTAGCACGCTTTTTAAATTGCTCTGCGTCAAAAGGTACTTTACCTTTTAGCATTGCGCCCATGTCACCAATTTGTACTGAGATCATTGAAAATGCTGCTTGGCGGTATTCAATCGCGTCACTTGGCTCTTTAAATGCAGAATTTGCCGATACGCTAAATGCACACGTTGCCAGTGCTATTGTTGCTAATACTTTTTTTAATTTCATGTTTGCCCCTGTTGAAAATTGTAATTCTTAATTCGGTATCTTGTATCTAACATCGTATTTATTCAAGTGAATACGATAGATTTAACTAAAACTTAATCGTTTATATCAATATCTGCAAATATCATCCCGCGACGCATGCTTCTAGTTGCTAAGAATACCTCACCAAGTAACGACATAAATGCACATATGAGTAATGCCATTGCTGCTACAAAACAACAAGCAATAGTCACGCCTAAGTTTATAGATTGAATGTGCGATAAAAATAACAACATAACCACAGCGCATACAAGTAATGCGCTTAATACACTTAAACTAAAAGCAATATGAATACATCGAGAACGCTTTAAAAGAGCGCGCAGCTCTGTAGCGAGTGATTTATTAAAGTCCTCGTCAGTACTTACTTTTAATCTGCGTTCTAACTGACGTGCCCTATCGGTAATACGTGCCAAACGATTAGATAAAACACCTAAAGTAGCGGCAATACCCGTGATCAAGAATACTGGGGCAACAGCTGTTTGAATTACTTTAGCCATAGTTAAAATATTTATTACTTCGTTATTCATTCCTACCCTTAATCAGTTGAGCTTGAAAATGACTTATATATCTACAGAGTACCTGATGTAGGCTTATTAAGAAAAGAGGAATTACGTTGATTTACTTTACATAGCTTCACAAAGTAAATCACAACACAGGTTATTTTTAGGTATATTTAATTACTTAATAAAAAATAAAAACCAACAAGGACTTTGACTGATGAAACGTACTCCATTCGCACTTGCTGCATTATCGCTAGCTATTTTAAGTGGCTGTAATCAAGCCCCTGAAGAAACCAAAAAAAATAATACACAAGTTAAAACGGTTCAAGTAGCCCAAGCTATTGCCCCAGTTGCTAAAAAAGTGCCTCATGAGATGACTATTCATGGTGACACACGTGTAGATAATTACTATTGGTTACGTGATGACGAACGTAAAGCGCCAGAGGTGATTAACTATTTAGAAGCTGAAAATACATACACAGATGCAATGCTTGCACATACCAAAACGCTGCAAAGTGAATTGTTTGAAGAGCTAAAAGGGCGTATCCAAAAAGACGATGATTCAGTCCCAGTTAAAAACGGTGATTATTTTTACTCAACGCAAACACGCGGCGATAACGAGTACACTACTTACTTACGCAGCAGCGATTTTGCAGGTACCGAACAGCAAGTTATTTTAGATGTAAATGAGCTTGCGAAAGGCCATGATTATTATGCAGTAAGTGGCTTAAATGTAAGCCCGAATGGCAATTTAATGGCTTATGGGGAAGATACTGTTAGCCGTCGTATTTATAGTATAAAAATAAAAGATTTAACAACCGGTAAATTACTCGAAGATACACTTGAGGGCACCAACGGCGGTATAGTTTGGGCAAACGATAATAAAACGGTTTATTACATTAAAAAAGATTTACAAACTTTATTAGGTTATCAAGTTTATCGTCATACATTAGGTACACCACAAGCTGATGATGAGCTAATTTACGAAGAAACTGATACCAGTTACTACATGGGTATGAGTAAAAGCAAAGATGAGTCAGAAATTTATATTTGGCACAGCAGCACAGCAGCATCAGGCGTATCGGTACTAAGTGCTGATGATGCTAAGGCAATGCCTAAACGCTTAATTGAGCGCGAAGCAGGGCTTGAATATGAAATTTCGAAGCTAGGAAATACTTACTACATTGTAACTAACTTAGATGCTGTAAATTTTCAGCTGATGAAAGTGGATATTGATAAAGCTGGTGACAAAGCAAATTGGCAAAGTGTGATCCCAGCGCGCGATGATATTAAGCTCGAAGGCATTGATTTATTTAATGACTACTTAGTTTACCAAGAGCGTGAAATGGGCCAATCAAAGTTGATTGCGCGTGATTTAAAAACAGGTAAAGAGTTACCACTGAGCTTTAACGATAGCGCTTATACAATTGGTACTTATGGTAATAACGATATAGATAGCAGCACATTACGTGTTTACTACACAAGCATGACTACACCTGGTTCATCGTACGATGTAGATTTAGCAACTGGCGATAAAAAATTACTTAAACAGCAAGCTGTATTAGGTGATTTTGATGCTGATAATTACGCCTCAGAGCGTATTTTTGTAACAGCACGTGATGGCATAAAAGTACCGGTAAGCTTAGTTTATCGAAAAGATGCGTTTAAAAAAGATGGTACTAACCCGCTACTGCAATATGGTTACGGCTCTTATGGCGCAACCATGGACCCTACTTTTTCAAGCACGCGTTTGAGTTTACTTGACCGTGGCTTTGTATTTGCAATTGCCCATGTACGTGGCTCGCAAATGCTAGGTCGTCCTTGGTACGAAGACGGCAAGCTACTCACTAAAAAGAATACGTTTAATGACTTTGTTGATGTAACTAAAGCATTGGTTTCTCAAAAGTATGGCGCAAAAGATGAAATATTTGCGTTAGGTGGTAGTGCTGGTGGCTTATTAATGGGCGCAGTAGCAAACCAAGCGCCTGAGCTTTATAAAGGCATGGTTGCTGCGGTACCGTTTGTAGATGTAGTAACAACGATGCTTGATGCGAGTATTCCGCTTACAACAAATGAATACGGCGAATGGGGTAATCCGAACGAAAAAGCGTATTACGATTACATGCTATCTTACTCGCCATACGACCAAGTATCTAAGCAAGCATATCCTAATATGTTAGTAACGACTGGCTTGCACGATTCACAAGTTCAATACTTTGAGCCTGCAAAATGGGTTGCTAAGCTGCGTGACTATAAAACTGATGACAATAAGTTACTGTTTAAAATAGATATGGAAGCAGGGCACGGTGGTGCATCAGGTCGCTTTAAACGCTTAGAAGATACCGCGCTAAACTATGCATTTATGCTTGATTTAGCGGGTATTAAAAAGTAATTAATTTATATATTTAAATAGATTTAACTCAATAAGGTGCTTTTTAAGAAAGCACCTTATTTTGTGGTAAATTAAAGCTAAACATAGTGCCTTTACCAATTTCACTTTGTACGTAAATTTCACTATCCATCAGTTTTAATAAACCTCTGCAAATGGCCAATCCTAAACCACCTTGCTGGCGCCCTTCTTTATTAGAATTACTTGCTTGGTAGTGCGGGTCAAAAATAGCATTCAGCTCATCTTCTTTTATACCTACGCCTGTGTCTGATACATGCACAAATAGTTGATTATCGTCACTGCGTTTTACATGTACTGCAATGCTGCCGCCGCGAGGGGTATGCCTAATTGCATTATCAATTAAGTTACTTAACACGCGCTCTAATTTAGCTATATCGGCAACCACAGGAAAGTCACAAATCGAAGGTTCTACCGACAAACTAATGCCTTTTTTATCAACGGCTAAACTAAATTTTGCCATGCAATCGTAAATAAGCTCACCTAAATTAAAGGTTTCTTTATTTATACTTATTTCGCCATTTTCTAAGTGAGCAAGTTCAAATATTTGCTCTATGAGTAGCTTTAATTGCCCACAATTATTAATCGATACCTGTAAGTATTCTTGTTGTTCTTTTTGACTTAATTGCTCACCTGACTGATTTAAAACTTCTAAAAACCCCTGCAGTGAAGCAAGTGGGGTGCGTAGGTCGTGCGATAAGTGAGTCAGTAACTCTTTGCGTTGCTTATCGCCTTGCTCAAGTGCTTTAAACTGCTCGTTAATACGGGTAAGCATGGCTTGAATACTTCGCTCTAAACTATGCACTTCGTTACTTTTTTGCGTTGAGTAGTTACTTAGCTTGGTGTCGGTAAGGCTGTAGTTAGCGGCTTCAATATTACTAACATCGCGGGCTAAGCGCTGAATTGGGTTGGTAAAAAAGCGTAGCAAAATTAGCATCGCAATAAATAAAAATGCGAGTGCAGAGCCAAGCCATAAAGCGGCTAGCCATAACTTATCATTATTTTTTACTGTACTTAGTGAGGTGTCGTAAGCCTCACCACCAATAATTACATATAAATAGCCTTGTAGCTTATCTTGATTAAATACTGGCGCGGCTGAAAATATTTTTTGTTGCTCTTTATTACGAGGATTATCACCATAGATAGGTGCAGCGCTTGGGTCGTTAATCAGCCTTTTTAAAGGCGTTAAACTAATATGCGTGCGTTTAACTTTACCCGGCTTTGCTGAGTAAGTAAGAATTTTTCCGGTTTCGTCTACAAAATAAAATTCAAACGCAGGGCCTAATAACATCAAGGTATGAAAGAGGTTTTCAAGCGCTTTATAGTCGTAAACACCTTCTTTTATTAATGGGTTATCTTGTACTAAATGCTCGGCAAGCGCCAAATGTAAATTTTGCTCAGCATGATGTTTTGAGGTGAGTTCTAATTGCTTGCTCCAGCCGTAAACTAGGGCGCAAATAAAACAAAAAATGACAACTAGCGATATAGCTAATTTTTGATACAAAGATAATTTCATAATAGGTGTCTTAATTGAGTTGGCTAGGGTTTAGTTTGTAACCAACCCCCCAAACTGTTTCGATGATAGGCGCTTGTTGGTGTTCTTCTAGCTTGGCACGTAAGCGGTTTATATGTGAATTAACCGTGTGCTCGTAACCACTGTGTTGGTAACCCCATACTTTATCGAGTAACTGCTGACGGCTAAAAACATGATTAGGATGGCGTGCAAAGTAAACGAGTAAATCAAATTCGGTGGCGGTAAGGTTAAGGGCTTGCTTGCCTAAATACACTTGGTGCGAACTAAATTCTATATTGAGTGAGCCTACATTTAGTGTTTGTTCGCTATCAACGGGGGAGTTGTCGTTGTTTTGGCCTGCGAGTAGTTGTGATCTGTGGCGTAATTGGGTTTTGACTCTGGCTTGTAATTCGCGTGCAAAAAAGGGTTTACAAATATAATCATCGGCGCCCATTTCAAGGCCAATAACTCTGTCCATATCGCTACTCAGCGCGGTGAGTAAAATAACGGAGGTAGTAGGGTAATGCTCTTTTATTTTTCGGCATAAGCTCAAACCATCCATTTGGGGTAAGTTTATATCGAGTAAAATAAGTCCGTAGGGATGCTTAGCTATTTTTTTTAAAGCTAGTTCTGCGCTTACAACATGATCAACATGTAAGTTAAGCGACGTTAGCTGCGTGGTAATTAACTTACCTATTTCTCTGTCATCTTCTACTACTAATATTTTTTCGTGACGCATGTATAACCTCGTAAAAAGGGGGGCATCCGTGCTCCCTTACTTCCCCATTACAAGCTGGAACGTTACTGCGTGCGCGTAATTACTATTTTCGATACTGGGTTATCAAACTTATGTTCAACACCAAGTGCTGATGTAGATAATCCATCTTGATTTGAAACAATGCCTGGATGCATCGTTATTATATCGGCTGTATCGTCACGTATTTCGTTAAACCCTTCACCGCTAGCGGCAGGACCTGGCACAGTTTCAGCTGTTTCTGTATTTGCTTCCGTACCCGCATCATAAGCAGTCGTAGTGCGTGATAACGAACCGCCAACTTCTAATGTTGATACATCTAAAGAACTAAGACCGGTAAAAGCATCATTTGTATTCCCAAGCATGGCAGCAAATGACAAATTAAGCGTTTCTTGCTCTTCAACAGTAATGATTACTGTGGTGGTTTCACCAGGGCCAATAGCGCCTTCAGCTGAAACTGCAGCAAGTGCACTTTCGTAGCTGAGGTATTCTTCATTTGCACCGCTTTCTGCAAGCATTTCTAAGCCAACAGAAGCTGTTGTACCGAAGGTCCAAGGTGCTTCATCTTCAAAAGCAATGACAGAGAGTGGTGACAAAGGCTGTCCTGCAGTTAAGTTACTAAAAGTAATAGTAAACTCACTGATCACAGGTTCTACAACAATTGGCTCAACAACGACCGGCTCTTCAACAACTGGGTCGTTATCATTATCGCTACACGCTGCAAGTGTGGTTGCAAGTGCAAGCACTAGTAGACTTTTTTTAAGGTTGTTAGCAGATGACATAATCATGCTCCTACTTAACTGTAACGGTTAATTGTGCTACTGGGTTTAACCATCTGTGTACTGTATTACTTAAATCGCTATTACCCGCTTCTAAATCGTCATCACCTAAGCTACCCGGGTGAATATGAATGTTAGTGTTTGTATCACCACTTAATACACCTGTACCGCCAGTGCCAGCGTCGCCACCTGGAGCAGCAGGAATACCCGGAGTACCTGGTGCGCCAGAGCCTTCAACTACAAGCTCATTGTTTTGTTCTGTGCCTGCATCGTAAGCATTTAAATTAATTGTGTAAGTACCCGCTTCTGTTGGGATTTTCCAGCTGTTTAAGCCTACAAAGCCATCATTAGTTGGTAGCATCATTGCAGTTAAAGATAGGTACTCATTACCGTCAGTCGTGCTCAGTGTTGCCGTTGTAGATGCGGCTGGTGCAAGTAAACCTTCAGCTGGGTTTGCAGCCATATCACTACCCGCAGCAGTTGCTTGTGCAACTAACTCTTCAATATTGCCGCCTTCAGCCATTGTTTGTAGTGCTGTAGATGCTTGCGTTGCTACTTCAAACAGTGTGTCTTCGCTGTTGTGTGCTGTAATTAACAGTGGAGTAAAGTGAATACCTTTGGTTAAGTTAGTTACTTTTAGGTCTAATTCTGCGGCCATAGTCGATTGGCTAGCTGCCGCTAAAAGAATTGCGATTGTTAATGTAGAAGTTTTCATTATTATTTCCTGTAAGTGATGATTCGAGTTGAGTATTGAATAATCGTCTCCAGAAACTCTCACAAACTTATCACTTTTTTATCACAAGATTTCACGCTGTGATTTTTAAACATAAATACGTTGGTTGATTTGTAGACATTTGTTTAGTTAAGAGGCAACATACATAAAACAAAAAGGAGAGTGTTATGGAAGAAAATCAGCAGGTTGAACCAGTTAATAAAGATGACCGTACGTGGGCTATGTTATGCCATTTAAGTGCGCTTGCTGGGTTTGTTGTGCCGTTTGGCTCAATAATTGGGCCATTAATTGTGTGGTTAATTAAAAGAGATGAAATGCCAATTGTTGATGTGCATGGTAAAAAGGCGCTTAACTTTCAAATAACGATGGCAATTGCATATGTAGTTTGTTTTGTGCTGATGTTTGTAGCAGTCGGCTTAATATTACTACCTATAGTGGCAATTTTTGGGTTTGTAATGGTTGTAATGGCAAGTATTAAAGCTAATGAAGGTAAAGAGTTTAATTACCCGTTTAGTTTAAATTTGATAAAATAAACACACAGTTTATTTTTATACCAATTGCATTAAATTAGTGACCTATTATAGCGATAAGAAAATAGCTCAATAACAAGGCTAAAATTATGATACATAGTTGTTCTATATAAATAATTTTTAACGTAGTTAGTGAGTTATTTAATACGCTAGAATGATCATGTTTTTAATAAAATTGGTATTATAAACCCAGCTATAGGCTGGGTTTTTACGTTTAGCCATAAGGGCATTATGCTTTATCTCACGTTATTTATTAGCGCATTTATATCTGCGACATTACTGCCTAGCTCTTCTGAGGTGATAATGGTGGGAATGATTACTCAAGATAAAGTTAATTTATGGCTTATGTGGTGCGTAGCAACACTTGGAAATGTGTTAGGGAGCTGTGTTAATTACTGGTTAGGCACGCAGGTACTGCGTTTTAAAGATAAAAAATGGTTTCCTGTATCGCAAAAAGGGCTTGATAGCGCACAAAAGCAATTTAATAAATATGGAGTGTATAGTTTGTTATTTGCTTGGTTACCGGTTGTGGGGGACCCATTAACGGTGATTGGAGGCATATTTAAAGTACGACTTAGTACCTTTTTATTGTTAGTAACACTAGGCAAAGGCGCTCGCTATTTAGCGGTTATCGCCCTTGCCGTAGGATTCGAAAAGCTTTTTTAAATAAGTTTTTAAGTGCTTATTTAGCCCAATCAAGCGTTAACGACACTGAGTCGGCAAAACGCAGTGCATGTGGTTTATCAACACGTGCTTTAGCGTAATGAACGCTTGGGTGTGCGTGACAAACGGCAAGAATTTCAGCAACTAATTTTTCTAGCAGTAAAAAGTGCCCTTGCTCTACTAAGCTAATAACTTCTTTGGTGATCACTTTATAATTAAGTGCTTGGTCAACTTCATCCGTTTTACACGCATCATCAGCAGGGTAGTGAATCTCTAGATTGATCACTACATCTTGCTTTTTTTCACGCTCATCGGGGTTAAAGCCAATAAACGTACGCAGGCGTAAATTAGTAACGTTAATAATTGCATTAGCCATAGGGTTAACCTTTTATAAGCTGCAAAAATTCGTTACGTGTTTTAGGATCGCTTCTAAAGTTACCTAACATTACTGATGTACGCATGCTTGAATTTTGCTTTTCTACACCACGCATCATCATACACATGTGTTTTGCCTCAACAATAACGCCTACGCCCTTAGCGCCAGTAACTTCTTCAACTGCTTTAGCGATTTGATGCGTTAACTGTTCTTGAATTTGAAAACGGCGTGAAAACATATCAACAATACGTGCAAATTTAGATAAGCCTAATACTTTACCGTTTGGTATATAAGCAATATGGCAACGGCCAATAAAAGGCAGTAAATGATGCTCACACATAGAGTAGAGCTCTATGTCTTGTACTAACACCATGTCGTCAGCGTCAGATGTAAATACTGCTTTATTAGTTATTTCATCAAGCGTTTGACGATACCCTTGCGTTAAATATTCCATTGCTTTTGCAGCACGTTTTGGCGTATCAAGTAAGCCTTCGCGGTTAGCATCTTCGCCTACAGCGGTGATGATTTTTTCATAACTTTCTTTTAATTCATTGTGCATAAATATCTCAGTTTATTTATATTTACTTTAAATGACGACCGCCATCAATAGGCAAAGAGCGCCCTGTGATGTAGTGGCTTTGTAATAGTAAATCAATGCTATTGATAATTTCTTGGCATCCGGGTTCAATGCCCATTAATGATTTTTTAAGGGTCTTAGCTCGATATTGTTCATCGTCATGTTCATTAAAAATAATGAGCGATGGAGCAACCGAGTTCACTTTTATATTTGGCGCATATTTAGCGCTAAACGATTTGGTTAGGTTGTCGAGTGCTGCTTTACTTGCTGCATAAGCTAAGTGTTTAGGGCTGCCTGTTTCAACTACATAATCAGTAAGATGTATTATATCGGCAGGTACTTTTTCATTTTGCTGATAGTTTAAAAGCAGCTCTGCGCACATTAAATTAATTAAATACGGTGTTTTGGCATGTACTCGCATCATATTATCAAACAGTGCTGCAAAGTCAGGGTTGTTAGCTTCGCAGTCCCAGCTTGATGCGTTATGAACAATAGCGCGCAGCGATGTTGTATGCTCTTTAAGCGTATTTATAAATGTACTAATACCTTCATCGGTACTAAAATCGGCATAAATACATACAGCGCCTTGTTGCTCTAATTTATCAACAGCGGCGTGACGAGTACGATACGTGATAATAATACTCTGCCCTTGGGCTATATAATGCTGAGCGAGTGCTAAACCAATACGTTGGCCTGCGCCGGTAATTAAAATGGGCGATGTCATATAAGGCAGTGTTCTCTTTGGCGGGTAGTTATACCAATATAATTAAAAATATCATCGTTCTATCGCTATTTCATAGGGCTATAATAGCTCACTAATTTAATGCAATTGGTATTATAAAATTCAAAGCGTTAATTTATTAAAATGTACGCAGCTTCTTAATCTGTCGATCAAAAAAGCAATTAATCCTCAAAGGCATTAATTGCTTTATTTTAGCTACTAAACCTTAATCGTAAATTGTCGGAATTGGTTGACGCTTATGTTGTGTACGCGTGTAAATGCTTACAAGCTTTTGTTCAACATCATTAGACACAGGTTTACCTTCTAAAAAGTCATCAATTTGCTCATAGCTCAAACCAAGTGCTTCTTCGTCTGTTAAACCTGGGCGGTCACTTTCTAAATCAGCTGTAGGTGCTTTATCTACCAATAAAGCTGGCGCACCTAGTGCAGTAGCAAGTGCACGAACTTGGCGTTTTGATAAACCAAACAGAGGGGCTAAATCGCACGCGCCGTCACCAAATTTAGTATAAAAACCAGTAATGTTTTCAGCACTATGATCGGTACCCACTACTAAGCCTTGGCAAAAACCTGCAATTTCGTACTGAGCAACCATACGTTGACGCGCTTTAACATTACCTTTAATAAAATCTATTTGAGCTTGCTCAGGCAGTGCTTCACCACAGCCAACTACGGCAGCTATCGCTTGCTCATGCAATGCATCAGCCGCAGGTTGTACGTTTACGGTCATACGTTTACTTGGCTGAATAAAATCAACCGCCATTTGTGCTTCATCTTCGTCAGCTTGTACACCATAAGGTAGGCGCACTGCAATAAACTGATACTTGTCAGTATCGTGTTCTTTATTTAGCTCGTTTACAGCAAGTTGACATAAGCGGCCGCAGGTTGATGAGTCAACACCACCGCTAATACCCAGTACTAACGAGCGTGAATGAGCTGCTACCAAACGTGTTTTAATAAAATTAACTCGGCGAGTTATCTCAGCATTTACATCAATCGTTGGCTGAACCTTCATTTCAGCCATAATTTCGGCGCGCATTGCCAGCTCCTTATAAAATTTAATATGTGATACGCAATAAACTTATTATGTGATTTAGTTTTAGTTAATTAAAGTTTTAAATGAGCTTTTATTTGGCGAAGCTCTGCTTTTAATTTTTCTACTTCTTCAAGTAAATCGCTTAATTCTTTGTCTTTAATTACTTCGCTTGGTAGAGCAACAAAGGCATCGGCGGGATTATTTTGTTGTTCGCCAAATAAATGAATATATCGGCTGTCACGTTTTCCAGCTTCACGCTCTAGCTTTGTGACGTACTCGCTTTCAATCAGTTTATTGAGCGCTGCCTCTACTTCATTTACGTTATTAAAATCAGCAAGCCTAGCACTGCGGGTTCTTAATTCACCAGGGGTTTGAGCACCACGCAAAAGTAATAAACAAACAATGGCACGCTGCTGAGCAGAAAATTGCAGATTACTAAATTCAGTGTTGCAAAAGCGGTGATCGTATTTATTTACGCGACCCGAAAGACCTTCATCTATTGTAACCAAACGCATTTCTATTAGTTCATCAAGTGCGTTTTGCACGTCTTCATCTGTAAGACTTAACACAGGATCGCGGTTAGACTTTTGGTTACATGCGTTCACGAGAGCGTTTAACGATAGCGGATAATGCTCTGGCGTCGTGCTTTGTTTTTCTAATAGGCAACCAAGAATACGTTGTTGATTTGTTGATAACTGCATAAATAATCTCAAATTAGTAAGCGTATTTTATTAGCTTACACCTTTATTGAATGCCAAGCCATTGTTGAAGCTTTGGTTGTAATGCAGCTAAATCGAGAGGCTTACTTAAATAGTCGTTCATGCCTGCGGCTAGACATTTTTCTTTATCGCCCTGCATGGCATTGGCTGTTAGCGCAATAATAGTAATATTTTCATTATCTTTACCTGCATCACCTTCTCTAATGGCTTTAGTGGCTTGGTAGCCATCCATTTCGGGCATTTGGCAATCCATTAAAACTAGCTTATATGGTTTACCTTGTTTTGCATTGAGCTTTACAATTGCCTCAAGGCCATTTTCGGCAATATCAAAAGTAACACCCGCCTGCTTTAATAGCGCAGAGGCAACCACTTGGTTTATTTTATTGTCTTCAACAAGCAATAGTTGTGGTTCTGATGAATCGAGTACTGGCGCTTTAGTTAGCTTGTTTTGAAGCTGTGCTTGTTGCTGCTGTTGTTCAATGTATTTATCGTTTGTAAGTGAGTCAAACAAATCAGACGGTGTGAGAGGTTTGAAAATCATACAGTCGACTTCCATACCTACTTTAGACTCCTCAGACGAATAACTCATTGGCGCCATAATAACTAACTTGCAACTATGCATATTTATAAAGTTTTTGAGCGCGGTGATATGCGTTTGTGGGGCTTTTTCAAAAAAGTAGTAATCAACTAAAATAGCACCAGGGTGGGTGGTTACATTACTTAAGTAATCATCAACCTCAAGATAGTTATGTATACAATTAACTTTTGCACCCCAAACAGTGAGCTGCTTATTAGCGGTGTTAGCATTTAACGAGCACTCATCAATAATTAAAATATGTTTGTTTTTAATTAAATGACTCGGTAAATCTTGTTCTTTACTTAAGCGCGGTTGTATTTGTACTGTGAAAGAAAATGTACTTCCTTCACCTTGCATACTGTTTACACTCACTTCACCGTTCATCAGTTCGCACAATTGTTTTACTATGGCAAGGCCAAGCCCTGTGCCCCCAAATTGGCGTGTTGTTGAAGCATCGGCTTGTGTGAATGAGTCAAATAACGACGCTTGTTTTTTAGGGTCAATACCAATACCAGTATCAATAATCGAACATTGAAGGAACGAGCCATCCGTTGTTTCATCTATTCTGGCAGTAATGACTACTTCGCCATCAATAGTAAATTTAACCGCGTTGCCAATTAAGTTATTTAAAATTTGGCGCAAGCGGTTAGGGTCACTAATTATCTCGCTAACAGTTATTTGAGTAGCATCTAGAATAAGTTTTGTATTGTTTTGTTCTACCTTTAAAGCAAAGGATTCCACCACTTCGCCTAATAACCGAGGTAAATTAAATTGCACGTTTTCAATATCGAGCTTACCGGCTTCAATTTTAGAAAAGTCTAATATGTCATTAATTATATTAAGCAAAGATTGAGCTGATGATTGAGCAAGTTCTATATGATGTTTTTGCTGTAGGTCCAATTGAGTTTGCTTAATTATGTTAAGCATACCTAAAACACCGTTCATTGGGGTGCGAATTTCGTGGCTCATACTCGCTAAAAATTCACTTTTAGCTTCAACAGCTTGTTCGGCGGTTTCTTTGGCAGAAACTAGTTTTTGTTCGGTTTCAATTCGCTGTTGGCTTGAGTGCAAGCTGCCTATTAACGCTGCAACGGCAATTAAAAAGCTTTCTTCGTTTTTAGACCAGTAGCGTTTTGATTGGCATTGCTCTGCGCAGACGACTCCTATAGCGCCACTTCCTGCAGGGATTATTACGCACAGCATTGATTTAATCTCGAGAGTCATTAAATACTGTTCTTTAATTGGCTCGAGTATTGGGTGTTCTTGGGCGTCAGGCACATTAAATACAGGCTGGTGATCTATTGCATTAAAAAAGCCGGGAAGATTTTTTCTTAGCCAAATAGAGTCAATTTTATCACTAGACGAATGTTTGCTATGTATGGCAAAAGGGCTTAGTTGGGATTTGTCTTCATTAAAAAACCAAATACTGGCACGTTTAATATCAAATGCTTGGCAGATTGCTTTAGTAATAATGTCTTTTGATTGGCTAAGTTGCCCATTTAATATTAATTTATTAACGGTCAGGGAGGCTAAAATTTCGTTGTGTAATGCGGTTTTATTATTTTCTAATTCAATTTTTTTACGGGTATCAATATTCTGTAATGAGCCAAAGATACGTGTGCATCGTCCATTTTTTCGTTCTGCTTCACCATGTACAAGTACCCAAACAGATTCACCTTCTTCATCCATTACTTCTAATTCAACTTCGTAGCTTTCACCATATTTTATGGCTCGTTCAATTAAAGGTTTAATTGTTTCTCTGCTAGTGCCTTGTTTAAAGTAATTTAAATCTGTAGGCCATTCTGGTTGGTTATTTAATGGGTATTTAAATAGTTTTTTGGTCATATCAGACCAATATACTTGTTTCGTTTCTAAGTTAAATGACCATGCGCCTATTTGGGCTAGATCACTCATTGCTTCAAGCATTTTTTCGTTTTGTTGCTGACGATTAAGCATTTTCAAAAAGAATAAAAAGGCCCAAATTAATAATCCGCAAATAATAATAATTGATAACCTAAGTGGCCACACAGCTGAATTTGGTGGGCTCCAACCTATTTTAGGTGCTACGTAAAGTTGCCAATTGCCACCTTGAAAGCTTAACGTAAACTCAAGGGGGTCTTGCTCTATTATGTTTTGATTACCGTAAAAAAACTCCCCTTTGCTGCCAAGTCCATGCCTGCCTTGTAAAGCGACGTTGTATTCTTTTTCTAGCTCATAAATACCTGAATTTTCATAGACTTTGTCAATGTTGAGAACAACTGAAAGTAATCCCCAAAAGCGATTTTCTGGCGGTATGTAAACAGGAACGCGGGCTATAAGTGCTATGTCACCTTGGATTAATTTTAATGGGCCAGCCATTACAATGGTATTTGTATCGCGAGCTCTAATAGCATCAGCGCGTTGGTTTTTTTCTTCTAAAAAGTTTAAACCGAGTGCTTTTTCATTACCTTTTAAGGGGTAAGTCATACGAATTACCATATCGGGAGCGCCACCAATATTGCGAAGCTCATTTGAGGTTTTAAATAGTGGTTGGGCAATTTGTTCAAACTGTGTTTGCTGTAAATCAGGCTGCGCTGCTACGGCAACACCTAAGCCTCGAACTAGTTGGATATTAGAAACTAAAATAGATTCTAATTGAGCTCGATATGTACTTACTTCAGAAAGAATTTGTAGGCGATGGGCATCTTTAACACGATTGTAGTTAATACGATCAAGTAC
This sequence comes from Pseudoalteromonas sp. SG43-3, assembly GCF_014164385.1. Lineage (NCBI taxonomy): Bacteria > Pseudomonadati > Pseudomonadota > Gammaproteobacteria > Alteromonadales > Pseudoalteromonadaceae > Pseudoalteromonas > Pseudoalteromonas sp. SG43-3. Next base: position 51,454 of record NZ_JACJFC010000013.1, on the reverse strand, counting down.
GATACCAACTAGTACAGTTAGCGTAAGCGATAACCAAAAGGTCAACTTAAAGTTATGAACGTTCGTTTTTTTATTGTTAGTAGATGGTGGCATTTGCTACATCGTGGCGTTAATTTAGGCAAATTAACTATAGCTAATTTATTACACAAATGAAAACGGCGCATTAACAAATGCGCCGTTTATTTTTTATAATTAGTAGTTTAGCGAGTTACGAGTCGCTAACTTCACGCGCCCAGTGATTTTGCTTTGCTACATGTAGCTTGCGGTAACCATCAAGTAGCGCCGCATGCTTTTTAAAGCCTTCAAGCGATAAACCAGGGAAAGTTAAACCGTTAAACTGCTTTTTACCTTCGGCAATTTCTATAGCCAGCGCTACATTATTAGCACCAAACATTAAGCCTAGTGCATCTTGGTAATCTGCGTATTCGCGCTCGTCATCGTATTTAATTTCAAGAACTGCTTTTAAACAGCGGAAGTGGCGCATTGCCTCTTCGTTTACTTGGCCTGTATGAAGTATCCAGTCAACCCAATCAATGGCTTCTTCGCTGCCTGCAGCTAAACATAGGTGCGCTTTAAGCTCACCTATACGCAGAGTGTGCCATGGTGTGTCGGCATCGGTTGCAAGGCCAATAAATTCTGCGGCGCGGATAATATCGCTGTGGCCTGCTTCTTCAAGGCTGTCGTAAATTTCCATCCATTGCTCTGCATCGTACAGATCAAGCGATAGGAATGTTTCGCGAAATTTTGCGCCTTCGTTGTTGTTACGCCAAATAAGCTCATCAACAGGGTAAATGTCAGACATGCCTGGTACTAAAATACGACACGCGTATACGTTTAGGTGCGTGTAATCCATGATGTAGATATCATGATCCATGCTATGAATTAGGTCAGTACAGAAGTTATATTCTTCTTCAGTTGTTCCGCTAAAGTCCCAGTGTACAAATTCAAAATCAGGTTTTGCACGGAAAAAATCGTGCGAAATCAAACCGCTTGAATCAATAAAGTGCAGTTCAATGTTCTCTGGTGTTGCTACTTCATCGTTATCAAATGTTGCAGGTTGGAATACATCTAGCTGATCAAGACGACGACCTTGTAGTAACTCAGTCACGGTACGTTCAAGCGCAACTTCAAATGATGGGTGAGCACCAAAAGAAGCAAATACAGATCCATCTGTTGGGTTAATAAGCGTTACGCTCATTACAGGGTATTTACCCCCAAGTGATGCATCGGCAATACGTAAATGAAAGCCATGGCTGCGAAGTTCTTCACACGCTTCGTGAATTTTAGGGTATTGCTTAACAACATCTTCAGGCACGATTGGTAAACAAATACCTTCGGCGATGATGCGGTTTTTAATAGCACGTTCAAATACTTCTGATAAACCTTGTACGCGAGCTTCAAACTTGGTGTTACCTGCGCTCATACCGTTAGATACAAAAATATTACCGATAACGTTTACCGGAATGTATACGTCTTGGTTATCGCGTTGGCGTGTGTATGGCAGGGTACAAATACCACGGTCGATATTGCCTGAGTTAAAATCAAAAAGGTGTGATGCGTTTAGTTCGCGCTCTGGGTCAAAGTAATCCCATAAGCTTTCATCCATAATGCCCTCTGGCACTTCATCGCCTTCAACTTTAAACCATTTTTCGCTTGGGTAATGAGTAAACTCGCCATTAGCAAATTCTTCACCTAGATAAAAGTCTGCAAAAAAGTAGTTACAGCTTAAACGTTCAAAGTATTCACCGAGTGCTGAAGCAATAGATGCTTTGTCGGTTGCGCCTTTACCATTGGTAAACATAACACCGCAGTCGCTGTCTTTTATATGAACCGAATAACAGTTAGCTACAGGGTTAAGCCAAAGCGCTTCTTCAACATTAATGTTTAGGGCTTTAAGCTTGTTTTGCATGGTAGAGATTGACGATTCTAGGTCGCGGTCTTTACCTTTGATAAATGTTTTTTCAGTCATTTTGATCTCAACTAGTTCTGCACGATGTGTGGAGCTGACATTATCGTGGATTTTGATGTTTATTTCACCCTTTGTGAGCAAGAACATTATTATTTAATAAAACTGTGGTTATTATATGTGCTTAACGCTTGGTCAAAACGTGCAAAGGAAACGGTGATGTTTAAAGTAATCAAACGCTTGTTGTTATTAATTGTAATATTAGGGCTGGCAAGTACCGCTGTTGTTTATGGGGTACTTAGTTTAAGTTTACCCGCCCTTGATGGAAACGGACGCAGTAACGCGGTAGCAGAGCCTGTAAAAATTTCGCGAGATGCATTAGGGCAAGCAGTAATAAACGCCAATAGCCGAAACGACGCCGCCTACGGTTTAGGTTATGCGCATGGGCAAGACCGATTTTTTCAAATGGATTTACTAAGGCGTAATGCCGCAGGTGAGTTAAGTGAATTATTTGGCCAAGCAGCGTTGGGGCTCGATAAAAAAATGCGTTTTCATCAATTACGTAAACGCAGCCAAATTATTTTACAAACCCTGCCTGAGACCGATAAGCAATTACTTAAAAGTTACGCTCAAGGTGTAAACGAAGGCTTAGCGCAAGTAGGGTATTCAAGCTTTGAATATTTACTAACCGGTGCAGCGCAAAAGCCATGGCTAAGTGAAGACAGCCTACTTGTGATATTTAGCATGTACCTTGATTTACAAAGCGCCACATTTGAGCGCGACCAAGCACTTATTCAAATTGAGCAAGCGTACACAAAGCAAATGGTTGATTTTTTAACGCAACCGAGTAAGTACCAAGCCGCGCTTGATGGCAGTAAATTAGCGTCTTATAGCGACGGCATACCTACCTTTCCAACTCAAACAAAGCATATAGTTAAAAGTATTGAAGCCAACCAAGAGCGCGGCAGTAATAACTGGGCTGTTACAGGGGCGCTTACTAAAACAGGGGGTGGTATGGTGTCGGATGATATGCATTTATCGATGGCAGTACCTGTAATTTGGTACAGGGCACAATTAAATTACATGCACAGTGGTGAGCAGACTCAGGTAACCGGTGTATCGCTGCCCGGCGCACCTGCCATTGTTGTTGGCACTAACAACAATGTTGCATGGGGATTTACTAACGGTTATTTAGATACAGCCGATTGGATTGCATTAAACGATGATAGTAAAACATGGCAAGTAGATGAACCTATTGCATTACCCGATGGGGAGGTTGAAAACTATTCATTAATACTCAGTGAATACGGACCTGTAAAATATATTAACGAAAAACCTTATGCGTTGAGCTGGGCAGCCCATCAGTCTTATGCCGTTAATATGCAGTTATTAAAATTAGAGCAAGCCAAAACGGTAGATGATGCACTTGCTGTAGCAAGCGATGTGGGCATTCCGGTACAAAACCTTATGGTGGTAGACAGCCTTGGTAGCGCAGCGTGGAAAAACATGGGCGGTATACCGGCTCGTAAAACGCCAAGTGAGCTTGGCGTAAATGCCGATGACTACTCAGCGCTTTGGCAGCAAAATGAATTACAACGCCCTTTTATTAAAAACCCGCAAAGCGGTCGATTATGGACTGGTAATTCTCGCGTGGTATCGGCTGAGGATGACGCGCGTTTTGGTAATGGTGGTTATGCACTCGGCGCACGTTCGAGTCAAATTCGCGATAGATTATTTGAAAAACAAACATTTGCTGAGAGCGACTTTTACGCATTACAACTTGATAATCAAGCTCGCTTTTTAATGCCTTGGCATGCTCTGCTATTAAAGCAATTAAAAGCCGATCAAACTAAAAATCAGCAATATATAACAGCGCTTGAAAACTGGCAGCAATGTGCGTGTTCAACCTCCACAGGGTATACCTTAGTTAAGCGCTACCGCGATGAAGTGATTAATATTTTATTTAGCAATATGGAAGATGAATTAAATAAACAACAAGGCACACTTAAATACGTAAAACGAGATTTAGAGCCCGCTGTTTGGCAGCTTATAAACAACAAGCCCGACGCATGGATAAACCCACAATTTAAAAGCTGGGATGAGCAGCTACAAGGAGCATTTAGCCAGACTATTACTAAGCTTACAGAACAGTTTGGTAATAATGTACAAAACTGGCAGTGGGGCAAGGTAAATGAGTTAGTGATAGAGCATCCGTTTGCAAAGCAAATGCCGTTACTTGCTAAGTTATTAAATATGCCCACAGCAGCGGGTTTTGGTGATAGTTATATGCCCGCCGTACAAGGGCGTAGTTTTGGCGCATCGCAGCGTTTTATTGCTCAACCTGGGCATTTAGAACATGCAATTATGGCTATTCCGGGTGGGCAATCGGGGCACCCTCTTTCTGAATTTTACAGAGCGGGGTTTAGTGATTACGTTGAAGGTAAGCATACACCTTTATTGCCTCAAGAATTAATACATCAAATAGTAATAAAGCCGACACGATGAACTAAAGTATAGCTAAACACGTTCTATATAATTACCAATAAAACAACAGAGAACTAAAATGAAAAAAATACTACCCGCATTAATAACAGGTTTATTACTAAGCACTACAGCGCAAGCAGATGATGGCCCAGTAACAGCACAAAAGCTAAGTGAGCATGTATACGTACTATTTGGGCAAGGCGGTAATATTGCAGCAAGTGTAGGTGATGATGGCATTTATATTATTGATGATCAGTTTGCCAAGCTCTCAGATGATATTAAAAAAACCATTAGCGATTTAAAACCAGGCAGTGCAGAGTTTGTCATTAATACTCACCATCATGGCGATCATACCGGTGGCAACGAGAACTTTGCTAAAGCGGGTGCGCATGTTATAGCGCACGACAATGTACACAAACGTTTAGAAGAGCAGCACGGGGAGGGGTCAGACTTTTTACCGCGCATTAGTTTTGGTCACGACTTAAAACTACATTTTAATAACGAACACGCCCATGTAGTGCATTACGAACATGCACACACCGATGGCGACTCCGTTATCTTTTTTAGTAACGACAACATAGTGCACATGGGCGACATTTACTTTAATTTTGGCAGCTTACCGTTTGTTGATGTAGATAGCGGCGGCAGCGTTGATGGTATTTTAGCGGCAGTAAACGATGTAGTTAATCAAATTGACGGCAACACTAAAGTAATACCAGGTCACGGCAAGGTAAGTGACCGTTCAGGACTGATAGCGTATGGTAAGCTAGTTCAAAACGCGAAAGACGTAATGCTAAAAGCAATGCAAAATAATGCAAGCTTAGAGCAAGTACTTAAAGCCGATCCATTGGCTGAGCTGAATCTTGAATACGCAGGCTGGTTACCAAAAGAGAAAGTAACCACACTTTTTTATCGTAGCTTAAAGTAGTACGCGTAACGTAAAAAACATGATACAAAGCTGAGTGTACTTTAACGTACATTCGGCTTTTATTTTCTTATGCCCAAAGGAGTTGTGTATGTCGGCAGAAAAAACCCATCTTGAAATTTGTAACTTAACCAGAGAGCAATATCCGCAAATTAAAACCTTGATGGATCAAGCGTATCCCGACTTAGGCGGTGCGTGGCCAAGTCATACCATTTTTAGATTAATAGACCAGTTTCCTGAAGGGCAAATAGGTATTGTGGATGACGGCGTGCTGGTGGGCTTAGCATTAAGCGTGCAGGTTGATTACACGCGTTTTTCAAACCCGCATACATACGAAGATATTGCAGACGGTCACGACCGTGTATTTAGCGATACCGACGGCGATGCGCTATACGGCTTAGATGTTGCTATTAGCGAAAGTCACAGAGGCATGCGTTTAGGTCGTCGCCTTTATGACGCCCGTAAAGAATTGTGCCGCCAATATAACTTACGCGCTATTTTAGCTGGTGGGCGTATTCCGCGTTATTACAATCACAGCAGTGAAATGACGCCAATGGAATACATTGCAAAAGTAGATCAAAAAGAATTATACGATCCTATTTTAAGTTTTCAGTTATCTAACGATTTTCAGGTAAAACGATTACTTAAAAAGTATTTACCGGAGGATCAAGAGTCTGTTGGTTACGCCACTTTACTTGAGTGGAATAACATTATGTATGAGCCAACCGACACGGTACTTGAGTCAACTAAATCAATCGTGCGAGTAGGTGCTGTGCAATGGCAAATGCGTTGTGTTGAATCGGTTGAAGAAATGCTAAAGCAGGTTGAATACTTTGTAGATACCGTATCTGACTACAAAAGTGACTTTATACTATTCCCTGAGTTTTTTAATGCGCCACTAATGGGGCTAGGAAATCAAAGTAATCAAACAGAAGCGATTCGCTATTTAGCGGAATACACCGAGACATTTAAAAACGCCATGTCGCGTATGGCAATAGAATACAACGCCAATATTATTACCGGCTCTATGCCACTTGCCGAAGATGATAAAATTTATAACGTAAGTTACCTGTGCCATCGTAGCGGTAAAATAGACGAGCAACGTAAAATACACATAACCCCGCATGAGCAAAACGATTGGGTTATTCAAGGCGGCGATAAAATTGCCGTGTTTGATACCGATGCCGGTCGTGTAGGTATTCAAATTTGTTACGATGTAGAGTTTCCTGAGCTTTCACGCATATTGGCCAAACAAGGGTTAGATATTCTGTTTGTGCCATTTTGGACTGATACTAAAAACAGTTATTTACGTGTGCGCCACTGTGCACAAGCGCGTGCAATAGAAAACGAATGTTATGTGGTAATTGCAGGTTCGGTGGGTAATTTACCAGAGGTAGAAAGTCTTGATGTGCAGTACTCACAATCGGCGGTATTAACGCCATCGGACTTTTCGTTCCCGCACGATGCAACACTTAACGAAGCCACACCAAACACCGAAATGCTGCTATTTAGTGACCTTGATATGGATAAGCTTAAAATACTTCACAGCGAAGGCACAGTGCGTAATTTAAAAGATCGCCGCGAAGATTTATACGAAGTGATTGTTAAAAAGAGAGACGTTTAATGGCGTGGGTGTACTTAATTATTGCTGGGTTACTTGAAATTGGCTGGCCGATTGGCTTAAAAATTTCGCAAAACGCTGATACACGCTGGCAAGGCATAGCAATAGCGGTGGTATTTTTAGTCGCTAGTGGTTTTATGTTGTGGCTTGCACAAAGGCAAATATCAATGGGTACCTCATACGCCGTATGGACAGGTATTGGGGCCGCCGGTACGTTTTTAGTGGGAATATTTTTTTATAACGATGCAGCTACATTTGGTCGTATTGCGGGAGTATTAATGATTATTAGTGGTGTGATAACACTTAAAATAAGCTCTTAGAACCAGTTCTTAAAGCTATAAAAATTATAACAGCGCAGGTATAAAAGCCTGCGCTTTTTTATGCCCTTAATTCGGCAACATAACCAAAACAGCGGCAATGGCTATGAGTATTAAGCCAGCAGTATCTTGTTTCTTAAGTGGCTGCTTTAACCAAAGAACGGCAATTAGCATGGTAAAAAACACTTCAACCTGTCCAAGTGTTTTAACGTAAGCAACGTGCTGTAAGCTCATTGCACTAAACCAGCCAATAGAACCGACACAACTAAAAACACTAATTGCGGCTGTAGTACCTTTGTATTGCCACAGTTTACTAAGTGTTTGCGGCTCTTTTAATAATAAATAGCCCAGTAGTATTAGTGTTTGTAAGCTAATTACAAACAGCAAAACCCAAGCTGCTGAGTGAGGAAATAATAATCCTGAATTTAAGCTCGCTTCTCGTACCCACAGCGATGTAAGTGCAAAGCAAGTACCACAAGCCAGTCCTAGTAATGCTGTTTTAGCATTAAAGTGTTTAACGCTTGTTATGCCACTGAGTAGCAATACGGCAATAGCGCCAAAAAACACACCAAGCCAACCGAGCAAAGAAAGTGCCGAGCCAAAAAATAATACACCTAAAATGGCTGCTACTAACGCCTCGCTTTTGGCAAGACCAGCACCTACGGAGTAATTATTCATTTTAAATAACTTAACCATTAAACCAGTGGCAAGTATTTGCATCACACTTGCGCCTACAATAAATCCCCAAAAGGCATTATTAAACGTAGGCATGGCTGTATCTTGATATTGATACAAACCATATAAATACACGCCAGCAATAGGACCTGCGATAATAAAGCGAGAGAGTGTTACGCCAGCCACACTCACATCGTTACTTAATTTACTTTGCAGGGCATTACGCCATGCTTGCATGAAGGCGGCTAAAAAAGTGAAAAATATCCAGGTCATGGTCGTCATCGTTAAAATGTAAGGCAGTAAAGTTAACAAGCTTTGTGAAGTAAAGCGATGCATTAACTATGATGTTGAATATTCATCATCTGCGATATTATGTCGCATGAGTTTGAGGATAAATTTAGCTATAGTAGGTCTGATGTTATTGTTAGCCGCCAGAGTTTGTCATAAAACGTATCTGGCGGCTTTTTTATTACGCTTATGCTAAATTATCCGAAACATCAAAAGGATAAATTATGACAACATTAGTTGTATGTGCATTACTTGCGGTATTAATGCCTTATTTTGCAAAAGTGCCGGTTGCTATAGCAATGGCAAAATTAGGTCGATACGACAATAAACACCCAAGGGCGCAACAAACAAAATTAACCGGCTTTGGTGCACGGGCGCTCGCTGCTCATCAAAACTGTTTTGAATCGCTTGCTGTTTTTGCTGTCGCTATTGCAGTTGTACTGGGCACTAACTCTGTAGGTGCAGTGACCGAAACGCTAGCGGTTACGCATATTGTGTCGCGTATTTTGTATTGCGTATTTTACTATATGAACCTAGATATAATTCGCTCATTAGTGTGGTTTATTGGTTTGGGTACAGCCATTGCCATGATTGTGGTGAGTTTGTAGGTTTATATTTTAAAACCACAAAGCAAGCAGCCTAAAAGGGCGCTTGCTTTGTAGTCTTGAACAACTCGTGGCGTTAATGCGATACTTTAATTCGCTCAATTAAATCGGTAGGCGCCACTTCACTATTAATCGCAAAATCTAGTTGCACAAGTACATCTTCAAAACCTGAATCTGATGCTTTATATTTCCATTTTGCTAGCGCCTCTTTCGCTGATTTATCAAAAATATCTTTAGGTTTAGATTGAATAACACTAATGTTTTTTGTTTTACCGTTTGCTGCAATATCGTATTTTAATACAACAGAGCCGCTGATCCCTTGTTGAGCTGCTTGTATTGGGTAAGCAGGTTCAATGCGTATTGTTGGTGAAATGTGATCCTCTTTAGTCATTGCTTCTGGTTGCTTTGCAATCGCTAATCCGCTTAGCATACTTGCTGCTACAAGCAATAAGCCACCTTTAGCAAACTTTGAACGCTCCCCGCTGTGTTTTATATTAATTAGTCGTTGTAACATGGTTTTTTTATCTCCGTAGTGTGAATAAGCCATAAGTCCTGTGGGCGCATTTGCCGCGCAGTTTATTAAGGCTTTGCTATATAAAATATGTTGTTGTGTGGTTTTATTGGCAAGTACCCGTTCATCACAAGTCAACTCTTGTAGTCGGCGCATGCTTGCGTAACAAAACCAAGCTAGTGGGTTAAACCAAAGTAAAATAGTAGGTAGTAATATAAGTGCGTTTGTTAGGTTGTCTTTGCGTTTTATGTGTACGTTTTCGTGCTCTAAAATAAGCGCTAATGTGGCTTTATCAAACTGGGTATTGTAGTTACTCGGTAGCACCAGCTTGCTGTTTAAAATACCGACCACCATTGGCGTGGCTACATGTTGGCTGGTATAAGTTTTAACATCAGCGGTAAGAGTGCCTTCAAATTGTGTTAACTCAGTTAACTGCAGGCTTTTAACAAAGCGGGTGTGCGTAATAAAGCTAGCTATTAATAACCCTGCGGTAATAAGTACATACATGAGCGCCCAGCTAATACCTACCTCGTTTGTAAAAGATTGGTTGGGGGTGATTAAGTAGTGACTAATATTACTGTTTTGCAGTGGTTTAATTGCGTTTGGTAAATTAGCAATCACCAATGCCGCAGGTAATAGCCATGCTAATTTATATACAAACCGCGAGCCAAGGGCTTTTAAAGCAAATCGCTCGAGTAAAATAAAACCACAAAACAAAATGCTTAATAGTAATTGCTGCTCAATTAACCAATTAAAACCAGTTTGAATAACCATGTTAATCCCTTACTTTTGGTTTTTTTCCCAGTCATCTATAACTTTTTTAAGCTCGTTTATATCTTGCTGAGAAAGCTGCTCCGATTTAGCAAAGCCACTCACAAGTGGCGCAATACGCCCACTAAAAAATCGCTCAATAAAGTTTTGGCTTTCTTTTAAGGTGTAGTCGGCGCGCTCCATACAGGGAGTATAAATATATTGGCGACCTTCTTTTTCAAATGTAAGTGCGCCTTTTTTTACTAGTCGACCTAGCAGGGTTTTGATGGTTTTTTCGTGCCATTGTTTATCGTCGCTTAAGCGCTCAATTATTTGGCTCGCGGTGGCGGGGTAGTTAATCCAAAGTGCGTCGAGCACGTCAAACTCTGCTTTTGATAATTCAATCATTTTATTGCCTACAAGTGTAATCTTTAATTTAAGACTACACCTGTAATCTATTTTTTCAAGTTTATTTTTAACTTTTTGAGATGTAGTTAAGTGACTTGGTATTAGATTTTTGAAATATCGGTTTTATTAATTTGTATATATTGGTTTTCAGGTAGGTTTAGCTTTGAAAGGGTGAGGTCACTAAATTGCACTCTAAATAAGTCAATTACTTTGTATCCGCAGTAATGCGCCATTTTACGTATTTGTCTGTTTAGCCCTTGTTTTAAAACAATACTAAACTGATTGCTGGCTATTTTATTTACCTCACAAGGCAGGGTTATGTGTTTATCAACGGGTACGCCTGCTGCCATTTTTTTACAAAAACCATCGTCTAAAGGCTTATTTACGGTGACTAAATAATGTTTAGGCTGGTGGAAGTCAGGATGTATTAGTTGATTACAAAAATCCCCATCGTTGGTCAAAATAAGCAAACCGCGAGAGTCTTTATCTAATCGACCAATAGGGTAAACGCGGGTGAGTGTGGGCAAATGGTGAATAAGGCTGGCTGGGTCATCAATATTTAATTTGCAGTCAATACCTACTGGTTTGTGGTACGCAAAATAAACTAAATCGGCAGCACCTTTAATTTCTTTTTCGTTCACTATTATTGTGTCTTGCTCATCAACGTGATCTATATGATTCGCTGGGCGATTATTTACAGTCACTACACCTTCATCAATTAAACGCGATGCCTGTTTACGAGAACAAATACCTGCATGGGCAATATATTTAGCGAGTCGGATTTTTGTGCTCATAACGTGTGACGCCAGCGGCTAATAAAAATTTGATCGTGATTATAGCAAAGCTGCGTATCGATAATGTTAAATAACCAGAACTCAGGTTAAATATAAAAAGGTAGCCAAGATGGGTATTAAATTTTCACAGTTAAAAAAGCACGAACCGCTACAAAAAGTTATTGTTCACTCGTTAGATATGGCGCTTTATCAAGTATCAGTGATGATTAATAACGTTGAATATTATGTAACAGAAGACAGCGGTGAGTTTTTAAGAGCACTCAGCCCACTGCATGTACAAAAACGTTTTGAAAAAATAGCGTACGCACAGATGATGTTAAGGCAAACAAGCGCTTACGACGAAATGTGCGGTCAGCCAGAAAAAACCAGCAGCAATATGCTTGAAGTACCTTATGGTAAAAATAATCTGTATTGATGGTATGAGTTTGCTAATATTCGCTTTTTAAGAAGCGCAATATGTACCAATTACAAGCAGATCACTCCGACGCATTAAGCTCTATACTACGTAGTAAAATAGTTGAATTTAACGCCGAGCATTTTGATGCGCAAAGGCTGCCATTAGGCTATAAATTTACTGATGAGCAGGGCGAGCTTGTTGCCGGTATTAGTGGGTGTGTGTTTGGAAACTGGCTGATGATTAGTTGGCTTTGGTGTAGCTATAGTGCGCGAGGTAAAGGGCTTGCAGATAAACTGCTAACGGCACTTGAACAAGCAGCTATTGAGCTAGGTGCTACAACTGCTCAGCTTGATACACTTGATTTTCAAGCAAAACCCTTTTATGAAAAGCGCGGTTATAGTGTTAAGTATCAACTTAATAATTACCCACGCTCAGGTACGCGTTACTTTATGGAAAAACCACTTTAATTTTTGCTGGCTATTTTGCTTTTAGTGGCTCGCCTTCAAAGGTAATACCTAAAAAAGGTGTTGCCTCTGGTGCTAACATAAACGTGCGAATGTTCATGTGATCATCCCCTTTAGGGTTTTGCAGAACGTCTTCTCGGTAAAACTTACCAAAACAATCCAACGTATTTTGTTTACTTAAATCGTTTAATTTAGCAAACGCAAAAATTTTACACGAGCCGTTGTTCTCACTCGCAGCGCTAAGTAATCCATGGTTATTAAAGCCACATGCAGTAAAGTCGTAATTTGCTTCTATCACGGCCATTGTATCGGTAAATTGAATGCTTTTTGGGTTTTCAGCAAGTGCTTTTAAATAGTTATTTAGTGTCATGTGTTACCTTTGGGTTTTTAATTATTTAGCGCTCAACTCTAGCTCATCTGTTTGCTGATTTATATTGAATTTAAATCGCGATAAAAAGTTCATTCCTAGCAAACCTTGCCCACGGGTGTTTTCAATGCTTAGCACTTCAAAACCATAAATAATTTGCGAGCCCACTTTAAACGATTCAATTTGATAACGCTTTACAACAATTTGACCATTCGCTGTATTTACCGTTACATCGCCTAAATACAAAGGTCTTGGCGAAATTTGCTTAATAATATTTGTAGGTAGTGAGGTTACGCTTGCGCCTGTATCAATCATTAGTTCGGTCGATAGATTGTTATTTATTTCGGTGTTTATTAAGTAATGCGCGCCGTAAGGCGTTAAAGCAACGAAGTCGTCTTGCGATTGTGCTTTATTGATCATCGCTTGCAGTGTTTGCACTTGGCTTTTTAGATTGTGCTGGTTTGGCATTCGATCAAGGGTTGCTTGTGCACTAATTAAATCGCCTTGCTGAAAGTAGGCGTACGCAAGCGGATATAAAAACTGCGCGTTATCGCTTTTATAATCAAGCCAAATTTGTGTTTGCTCAATAATAGCTTGCCAATTTTGTTGCTCAGTTAATGTGTGTAATTCGTTTTGAGTGAGCGTATTTAAAAGTGTATTTGCATTAATTTGCTGATCAGCAGGCAGTAATGAATTAAGCTCAAATAAAGCAATAATGGCGTTTTGTGTTTGCTCGCTATTTATTAAATACTCAACCTGTAAATTAAGTAACTCTACGTTATAAGGGCTGTTATTTAATAGCGCATTGAGAAATGATTCGCTGAGTAATAAATTGCTATTTAGCCATATTTTAAGCTGCACTAGCCACGATGAATAAAGGTTTTTTGCGATTTCTGGATTGCTGTTTTTGAGTTGTTGATAGCTACTAAGTGCGGCTTCAAATTGGTGTTTTTTAAACTGCTGCTTTGCCGTATTTAATAGCGTATTTTGTTGTTTAGGCGATATGCTTTTTTCAGCACCTTGCGTTTTTTGTACTTTGGTTGGCGCGGGCTGCGGCCACAATAAATAAGCGTTAAGGCTAAGTGAGCCAATTAATAGCAAGGTAATTAGCTTGGTATAGTGGCTCATTGTGACCTCTTATTTGATGCAATTGGTATTATTTAATAAAGTGCGTTAAGGCATGAATATTGGCTATTTCAATATCAGCCAGCCCTTTATAAGCATAATTGGCGCCTTGATCGTTTAACCATACCGATTGGCAACCGGCATTATTTGCGCCTTGTACGTCTGTATCAAGGCTATCGCCAATGTGTAAAATTTCACTTTTAGCAACGTTTAAGTGCTCGGCGGCTTTATCAAATAAGGTGCTGTGAGGTTTTGCTTTACCATGCATGCCGGCTTGTAACACGAGTTCAAATTTATTGTGTAAGTTAAAGCGTTCAATTTCAACATTACCATTAGTTATAGCAACCAGCGTAAAGTGCTGGGCTAAGTTATCTAGCAGCTTTAGTACGTCGTCGGTTACCACTATTTTACTGCGCGCATCGGCAAAGGCGTTGTAGGCAGCATCGGCATGATGCTCTACCTCTTGCTCGTTCAAATCTAGTTTAGAGAGGGCTAAGCGCAGTGTATGTTGGCGCCATTTAGTGACGTTATCAGCAAGTTCAGGTAACTTTAATACGGCCTCATTGCGGCATTGTTGCCAGTATTTTGGGCCTTGGGCTAAGTAGCTCGGGAGCGCGTTTAAATAATTTTGCTGCGCTTTAACCGCTGCTTTTATAATGGGGTGATTGTTGTAAAGAGTGTCGTCTAAATCAAAGCTCATGACAGAAAATGGCTTAATAGCACGATTAAATCGGATCATTTTTATTTACCTAATCAGTTCGTTTTTTTGCACGAGGGTGAGTGTTGTCGTACACCTTGGCTAAATGTTGAAAATCTAAATGCGTATACACTTGTGTAGCCGACAAACTGCTGTGCCCTAGTAACTCTTGCACGGCGCGTAAATCACCAGATGATTCTAAAATATGTGACGCAAACGAGTGGCGCAGCTTATGCGGATGAACCTGCGAGCTAATGCCTTGTTTTATTCCCCACTCTTGCATGCGTAGGCGCACTTGGCGAATCGAAATACGGTTTTTTTGGCTACTTAAAAATACTGCTATTTCATCGGGCTTTGCAAACTGAGGGCGTATTGTGAGCCATTTTTTTAATGCGTCTAACGCTTTTTTGCCCACCGGAATTAATCGCTCTTTATTACCTTTACCACGCACTAAAATTTCACCATTGGCAGCGCTAATATCTTGCATGTTAGCGCCAACTAACTCGCTTATACGCAGCCCTGAAGAATACATTAACTCCATCATTGCTTTATCTCTAATTGCGAGAGGTTCGTCGTCGGGTATTTCGAGCAAGCGTGCCATTTGATCTACATCGAGATTCTTAGGTAGGGGCTTTGCAAACTTAGGGCCTTTTATACCTATTGCCGGATTATGGTAATGCGATTGCTCGGCAATATTTTTTGCTTTTAAAAACTTATATAAGCTGCGAATACAACTGAGCTTTAAGCTAATTGTACGGCCACTTAATTGTTTTGATCGCAGTGCCATGCTGTAGCGGCGAATATGTTCGCCTTGTACGCCAAACCAGTCATCACATAGTTTGCTAAAATAAAGGGCTGCAAAGCCAAGTTGGCTTACGTATTGATTAACTGTGTGCGCTGAATATTGTTTTTCAAACTTTAAATAATCGCTAAATAGCGTTATGGGTGAACGCCAGTGGTCGCTTAGCGCGGTAATATTAGGCGCATCGTCACTCATGCTAGTTTTTGTAACCGCAGGTGTAATGCGTTTATAAAGTCGAGCACAAACAGGTTATCTTGCGCGGGCTCAAAATGGTTTACGTTATTGCTACCAAACGCCAAAATAGCGATAGGGTGCTTGGTGTCGCCAATTAAATAAATAGCGACGGATTGTGTATCTTCACTAAATAATTGTTCGCGCTCTTGTTTATTAATTCGCCCTAAATAATGCCCAGAATGGGTAAGGCGATGCGCAATAAGCTCGTCGTACTCGGGATTATATTTTACTAATTTGCAGTCGTTAACATCTTCACTTGAGCAGATTATATTGCGTAGATTATTTGCAAGAGTGTCAAAGTCGTCATGATTCCAAAGCTGGCGATGACATTGGCTAAACAAACGATATACGAGCTCGTTTTGCGTTGCATGCTTGCTCATAGCATCTATTTGGCTTTTTAAAAGCGTGTTGTGCTCGCGTAATTGACGTTGCTGAATATGTACTAGTGACGTTGCACCTTGAGCTTGCTGTTGCAGCTCAAGTTGTGCGAGTAGCTCGGGGTGATGAACTAAAAAGTCAGGATGTTGCCGTAAGTAATTAATAATCTGCTCTGTACTTAGCTCGCTCATAGTGCTACTTGTCCGTCGAAAACATGCTCTGCGGGACCAGTCATGCGTACCGGGTGACCTTCACCACTCCAGCGCACTTGCAAAGTACCGCCCGGCAAATCTACTTGAACGGTTGTTGATAGTTTATTTTGCATATGACCAATCACCATCGCTGCACATGCACCTGTGCCACAGGCTAGGGTTTCGTTAACGCCGCGCTCCCACACTCTTAGCTTAATGTGTTCTTGCGATACAACCTGCATAAAGCCAATGTTCGCTTTTTGGGGAAAGCGTTCATGGTTTTCAAGTAATGGACCCAATATATCAACTTGCGCGGTGGTTACGTCGTCAACCTCTAGCACGCAATGCGGGTTACCCATAGATACCGCGCCACTAAATACAGTGTGTTCTTGCGTTCTAATAATATAAGTAAGCTCGCGTTTGCTGGCTTTTAACGGAATTTTACTTGGCTCAAAATTAGGATGGCCCATGTTAACAGTTACTTGACCGTCTTTTTCTATGTAGAGCGTTAAGTTGCCCGACTTAGTCGATACACTAATTTTGTGCTTGTTAGTAAGGCCTTTCATGCGTACAAAGCGGGCAAAACAGCGTGCGCCGTTACCGCATTGTTCTACTTCGGTACCATCGGCATTAAAAATTCGATAATGAAAGTCGAGATCAGGTGAATATGGTGCTTCAACCATCAGCAATTGGTCAAAGCCAATGCCAAAGTGGCGATCTGCCAGTTTTTTGATTTGGTCTCGCGACAAAAAAACATTTTGTGTAATGTTATCAATCACAACAAAGTCGTTACCTAAGCCGTGCATTTTGGAAAAATTAACTAACATAGCGCTCTAATTCGGTTTTGCTCTGTGCTAATCATGCCACAGAGCAGGTAGTAGACAAAAACGTTTATGGTAAAACTTTCTCACCTTGATAAAGGCTTTCAATAGTTTCGCGTTCACGAATAAGGTGATGCTGCTGACCATCTACCATAATTTCTGCAACACGCGGGCGCGAGTTGTAGTTTGAGCTCATTGTAAAGCCATATGCACCCGCACTTCGTTGTGCAAGTAAATCGCCTTGTTTAAGCACTAGTTCGCGGTCTTTTCCTAAAAAGTCGCCGGTTTCGCACACCGGACCCACAATATCAAAGTTGTGAGTAGGTGTTTCGTCGTCGCGAACGGATACCGGAATAATTTTTTGCCACGCTTGATAAAGCGCAGGGCGAAGCATATCGTTCATACCTGCATCTACAATTGCAAAAAACTTGTCTTGGTTTTGTTTGATAAATTCAACTTGAGTAACCAAAATACCTGCGTTAGCTGCAATAGCGCGCCCTGGTTCAAAAATAAGTTCAAGATGTTTGTAGTTAGCTAAGCGTTCGGTAACTTGCGCTGCATATTCACTTGGGTGTGGTGGTTGCTCGTTGTCGTATGGCACACCTAAACCGCCGCCAATATCTAAATGAGTTAGCTCAATACCGTTAGTTTTTAGCTCATCAATAAGCGCCATTAATTTATCAAGGGCTTCTAAAAAAGGTCTAACTTGCGTTAATTGAGAGCCAATATGGCAATCGACACCAATTACTTTTAAACCAGGTAAAGCCGCTGCTTGTTGATAAACACTCACTGCTGTTTGAATATCAATACCAAATTTATTTTCTTTTAAACCGGTAGAAATATACGGATGTGTCTTTGCATCTATGTCTGGGTTTACGCGAATAGAAATAGGCGCTTCTAGGTTAAGCTCGCAAGCCACTTCAGAAATACGCTCAAGCTCAGACGCCGACTCTACATTAAAACATTTAATGCCCAGTTTTAATGCGTAAGCTATTTCGTCAGACGTTTTAGCCACGCCTGAAAAAACCACTTTAGAAGCATCGCCTCCCGCTTTAATTACACGCGCTAGTTCACCTTTAGATACAATATCGAAACCCGATCCTAAGCGCGCTAATATATTAAGTACGGCAATATTTGAGTTTGCTTTTACAGCGTAACATACCAAGCTTTTATGATTTTTAGTGGCGTTAGCAAATGCTAAGTAATGGCGCTCAAATGTAGCACGCGAGTATACATAACACGGCGTGCCGTATTGCTGCGCTATGCTTGCTACGCTGACGTCTTCGGCAAATAATTGGTTGTTTTTGTAGTTAAAATAATCCATTTATTGCTCCTGACTTTGCGATGCTTTAGCTTGCTCAGCGGTAGTGGCTGGTTTAGCTGTATTTTGAGGTTGGTTTTGCTCTGTTTGTTGCTCTGGTAAATATAACGGACCGCTTTGTCCGCAGCCAGCTAAGGCGCTTAACAGTACAGTGCTTATTAATAGTCTTTTTAATTGTAAGGTATGTGTCGCTTTCATTAGATTAATACGGTTGCTGGCTTTATAATCGCAGAGTAACAGAATATCTAAAAAATGCAGCTATTCGCGGATGATTTTATTCCTGTTACACTAGCTGCACATTTTTAAAGCTAATTTAAAGCTAAAACGTACCCAATATTAGGCGGCTCGCCTGCAAAGGAAATAACAATGACTGAACACGAATATCACCAATTAGCCGAAGCTCTTATGTTCACTATTGAAGAGCAGGTTGATGATTGCGAAGCTGATTTAGATTATGAATCGGCACAAGGTATTTTAGAAATTATTTTTCCTGAT
Source organism: Pseudoalteromonas sp. SG43-3 (assembly GCF_014164385.1). Classification (NCBI taxonomy): domain Bacteria; kingdom Pseudomonadati; phylum Pseudomonadota; class Gammaproteobacteria; order Alteromonadales; family Pseudoalteromonadaceae; genus Pseudoalteromonas; species Pseudoalteromonas sp. SG43-3. The sequence continues at coordinate 32,878 of NZ_JACJFC010000013.1, read as the reverse complement.
AAAAGTAAAATAGTGATCAATAAGCAAGCACCTCTTCATCAAGTATGGGTTGCGACTAAGTTTAACGGACATCATTTTGAAATGCGTGATGGGTTATGGATTGATAACCGCTCTGGCGCTGAATTTTGGGCGTTTATAAATGAAGCCTCAACTCGCCAAGCAGGCCAAGAAGTTAAGTGGCAATCATCACTATGAGTTTAGAATTTGTAGAATATGCAGCCCAAAGTGAACATAAAGCAACGGTTATTTGGTTACATGGTTTAGGTGACTCTGGGGATGGTTTTGCGCCAGTAGCCCCACAGCTAAATTTACCAAGCGAGCTTGGTATACGGTTTATTTTTCCGCATGCGCCAGTGCAACCGGTCACCATAAATGGTGGCATGGAAATGCGCTCTTGGTACGATATTAAGTCTATAGAATTAGATAAGCGTGCCGATGAACAAGGCGTAAGAGATTCTGCTGCAAAGGTAGAAGAGTTAATTAATAAAGAAATTGCTAATGGCATTCCTGCTAATAAAATAATTTTAGCTGGTTTTTCTCAAGGTGGTGTTGTGTCTTTGCATTTAGCGCCGCGCTTTGAGCAAAAGCTTGGGGGTGTTATGGCGCTTTCTACTTATATGTGTGTGCCACACAAATTTGCTGATGAAGCAAAACATACTGATTTAAACGTATTTATGGCTCATGGTAGCCAAGATAACGTTGTACCGCACAGTGCGGGTAGAAATGCGTTTGAAGTATTAACAGCACATAACATGGATGTAAGCTGGCAAGAATATCCAATGGCTCATCAAGTTTGCGCAGAAGAATTGCAAGCTATTCGCCAATGGTTAATTGCTCGTTTAAGCTAATTTTGGAACCGCTGAGGTCAATATGAGTCAAAAAATAGTTATAAAAGCAAATGTTAAACGCGAATTACAACAGAGCGTACCAACGGTAAGCTACGAGTGGAATTGGCGTCGTATTGTGAGTATTGCTATGTTGGTATTAATGACCTCTGCAGCAGTTGTTTATGGCTTAACCACCTCTGTTAATGCAGAGCAAGGTGAGCACCCAAATGAGCAGGAACAATTCTTAAATTTCAGCAGTAACGCTGAAAACCAAACAAGCGATGAGGTAATGGATGTTGAGCCTCAATCATCAGGAAACAATACCCCTGCTGAGTCTGTAGAGGTAACTCAAGCGAGTATTGAACCTTTGTTAGCTGAGCAAAATGAGACTCAACTAAGCATTTCAAGTAATACACCTGCCGAAGTAGACCTTGTAAATAATCCCCCGGCTTTGTTGGCTAACAACGATATTGTTACTGATCAAAGCGAAAGTATTAATACAGAGTTAAACTCAAACCTTGATAATGATGTGCAAGAAGAAACCGCAGAAGCCCAAAACGTAACTGAGCCTGCAAGTCAAAGTGACTTACTTTTAGAGTTAGAAAGTGATGATGGCGCATTGAGTGGCACTGAAGGTTTTTCCTCTACAGCACATGTGGCAAGTGTGGCATTGGGGGCGCAAATAGACACGGGTAAAATTAGTCGCGCGGTACTTACTCGTAAAGTAAGTAAGCGTGAGCCTACTAATGTGTTTGCTGCTGATATTAGGTTAAGCCAGTTTGAGGAAGGGTTATCGTTTTTTAGCGAGATTAAAAACCTTCAAGGCCAGCAAGTTAAGCATGTTTGGTCGTTTGAAGGTGAAACGATGGCTGAAATTACACTTAATGTTACTTCGCCTCGTTACAGAACGTACTCAACAAAAAATATAATGAACACACAAACAGGTCATTGGCGTGTTGATGTAGTTGATGAGCAAGGTAATTTAATTGCCCAAAAAGAATTTAGAATTTTAGCTGACTAAAACTGGCTAAACGCAGTAATTAATTGGATACCCCTATGACAGAAAAAACAAAATTAGTACGCATCGCAACGCGCAAAAGCGCTCTAGCACTTTGGCAGGCCGAATTTGTAAAAGCAGAGCTTGAGCGTTTTCATGCAGATGTGCGCGTAGAATTAGTCCCAATGTCGACGCAAGGGGATATAATTTTAGATACGCCATTGGCTAAAATTGGCGGTAAAGGCTTATTTGTTAAAGAACTAGAGCAAGCAATGTTAGATGGCCGAGCTGACATTGCCGTACATTCTATGAAAGATGTGCCAGTAGAGTTTCCTCAAGGGCTAGCACTGCATACTATTTGTGAGCGTGAGGATCCACGCGATGCGTTTGTATCAAACAATTTTGCTAATTTAAGTGAGCTACCACAAGGCGCTATTGTTGGTACTTCGAGCCTACGCCGCCAGTGCCAAATTAAGGCACTTCGCCCTGATTTAGATATTCGTGATTTACGCGGCAATGTAAATACGCGTTTAGGTAAATTAGATGACGGCCAATATGATGCTATTATTTTAGCGGCTGCAGGGCTTATTCGTTTAGAAATGGAGTCGCGTATTGCTGACTACATTGAGCCAGAAGTGTCATTACCAGCAAATGGTCAAGGCGCTGTAGGTATTGAATGTCGTATTGATGATGAAGTAACCAAAGCATTACTTGCACCACTTGAGCATACACAAACACGTATTCGCGTAAACGCAGAGCGTTCGATGAATCGCTATTTAGAAGGTGGTTGCCAAGTTCCTATTGGTGCTTATGCATTGGTTGATGGCGAACAAGTGCATTTACGTGGTTTAGTTGGTGCTGTTGATGGCAGCGAAATTTTACGTGACGAAGTAACAGGCCATGTAAATGACGCAGAAAAACTAGGTATTGAGCTTGCTAAAAAATTACTAGCTCAAGGTGCAGACAAAATATTAGTTGAAGTTTATAGAGACGCATAAATGACACATATTCTGATAACTCGGCCCGAAGGAAAAGGCGCAGCCCTTGCACAGCAACTTGAGCAAGCGGGTTATCAGGCGTCTTTATTTCCGGTATTAAAAATAACGCATTTAACACCCTCCAGCACTGAGCTTAGTCCGCTATTAAATGCAGATAAAATAATATTTATATCGCAAGATGCAGTCAGTGCACTTTCGCAATTAAAACCAGATATAAATACCAAAGCGCAGTTTTATGCGGTTGGACAACAAACAGCCGATGTTATATATGAGCAATTTGGTGTGCGCGCAGCAGTACCAAAGCAGTATGATTCAGAAGGGTTACTTGCGCTTAAATCACTCGCCGAGGTGGATGGCTGTAATATAGTATTAGTTAAGGGCCAAGGTGGCCGCCCTGAGTTAGCTAAAACGCTCAAAGAGCGCGGTGCTTTTTTGAATAATTGTGTTGTGTACAAACGTGAACCGACAGAGAGTATCACCTCTAACTGGACAGACCACTGGAAAAGCCAGAATGTACACGGTATAGTCATAACAAGTAATGCAGCAGTTGATGCTATATTTAAAAGCCTTACTGCAGACCAACTACAATGGTTACAACAGTGCCGATTTTATGTTGCTAGCGAGCGTATAGCCGCTTATTTAAAGCTGCAACAGGTAAGTTCGGCTAATATACACATTGCAGCAGGGGCTAGCGATAATGCTATGTTTACCTGCATAAATCAGCAAGGTAGCAACATGAGCGAACAGTCAAAGCCAGTAACGGCAGAAAAAGCCACACCAACAATAGCTAACACGACCTCTGCTAAATCAACTAAGCAAGAGCCTACAGCTACAAAAAATACGGCAGACAAAAGTAAACAAAAAATAAGTAAGGTTGCAGTACTTGCGCTTCTTATTTCGTTAATTGTGGCCTCTGGTGTTGGATACGAGTTTTATCAAAAATTAAATGCTGGTAAGGCGCAAAACCTAGCCGTTAATGAGTTAAGCGAGCAAAATAAGTTACTCACCCAGGAGCTGCAAGCACTTAAATCGGCGCAATCTAATTTGCAACAAGCGCTGTTTAATAGTGAAGAAAAAGTTGCCGCAGCCCTAAATGAAAGTGCAGTTCAAAATCAGCAAGAACTAAAAGCGGCTTTGCAAAAGGCGCAGCAACAAGGCTCATCGTTAAACCCGCAAGAAGTAACCAGCTTACAGCGTATGGCTGAGTTTAAACTATGGGCTGAAAAAGACTACCAAGGCACTAGTGCTGTTTTAAAGCGCTTAGATGGATTACTTAGTGAGCATCCAGGAACAGTTGAAGTTCGCCAAGCGATTATGCAAGATATACAAACACTTGATAGCCTTAAACCTGTTGCAACAGAGGCTATTTATTTACAGCTAAACAGTGTACTAAGCAGTATTGACGACTTAGTTTTTAATGCAGTTAATTTACCAGAAGAAGCAGCTGCAATAGATGAAAATGCTTTAAGTGGTGATGTGAGTGATTGGCAGCAAAACTTGAGTAATAGCTGGAATAAAATTGTGGATAGCTTTATTACTATTCGTCAGCACGAGGGTGTTTCCATTGAGCCATTACTTACGGATCAAGAGCGCCATTTAATAAATCAACGAATCAAGCTTAATATAACTCAGGCACAAGATGCACTTATGAGTAAGCAGGCGAGTATTTTCTTTAGCGCCTTAAGTGAAGCAAAACGTTTAGTTGGTGAGTACTTTAAGCAAGACGATGATACAACTAAAACGGTACTTAAAGCGTTGTCTAAACTTGAAAAAGAGCAGCTTAACTTTAATCCAAAAGTAACCTTAAACAGTACACAAAAGGTTAAGGAGTGGGCGCAATGATAGGGCTAATTATTTTAATTGTAGCTATTGTTGTTGTACTAGCGGTTACTCCATTCGTTCTAGATGAAAAAGGTTATGTACTTATTTCATTTAACAATACGACGATAGAAGGCACGATAGTATCTTTTTGTATAATGGCAGTCATTACCTCTGTTGTTTTATATTTAACATATAAGTTAATTCGTTATTTATTATCGATTTATCATAATACTAAGCATGGCTTTTTTGCACGTAGCCAAGAGCGCAAACAAGCAGCTATTGAGCAGGCTCTTTGGAGTGCTATTAATGATGATTACGAGCACGTAGAACAGGCTTTATCGGGTAATAGCGTACCAGATAAGTTTGAAGATATTCGCTTAGCATTACTTGCAAAAGCAGCGCTTGCTAATAATCAAACAGATAAAGCACTTGAGCGTTTATTTGAAATAAGCCCAGAGCATCAATTAAAAGTAGCAAAGCTATGGTTGGCAAGTGGCGATAGTAGCGCGATTGAATCACAAATGCGTATTAGCGCAGAAGCTAAAAAAGCCACCGCACTTGAGTTAAAACTTTATGCAGAAGCATTAGTACAGCAACAACACTTTAGTGCGCTGGAAGACTTTTTGCCGCGTTTACTGCGCAAAAAAGCACTTACTGATGCACAGTGGACGCAGTTATTTAGTGCTTATTTTAGTGCGTTGGATGCAGACAAGCTGAGTGAAAAATATAAACAGCTGCCTAAAAAGCTGCAAGCTCATGCCCACACCGCATTTTTAATGCAAATGGCGCAAGCAGGTCAATTGGCTGTTATTGAAAGTGACTTAATTAAAATGGTTAAGCACAATGAGCAACACTTAGAGCTTGCCAATATATTAAGTAAAGCAACAGCAGCCGATGCAGCTAAGTTGCAAATAAGCATTCAAGAACGGCTTAAGAAGGATGATTCAAATAATTCACTATTACTTGCGCTAGCTTGCCTTGCTAATGCTAAGGGTGATTATGACTTAGCAGCTAGAATTTTTGATAAAGCACTGAATAGTGAAAATAAAAAACAGTTCTCTGAACAAGCTGTGTTGAGTTATAAAAATAGTGCACAGGCAGAAAAGGCGCTCGTTTTATATCAATAAATGACTACACTATAACTACTTAGCATTTTTTGTAGTTCAGGAGCACAAGCTTTGAGAAAGTTTTTAATATTAACCCTTAGCTTGGCTTGTGCTTACTTCTTTACAGGATACTTTAGCAACTCACTTCTTTCTGTAGATGGCTATGCGGTCGCCTCCTGGCCGCCCTCAGGAATTGCTTTAGCGAGCTTTTTAATTTGGGGACGTAAGTCATTTATTGGCCTTATTATTGGGGCTTTTTGTACTAACTTAATTCACCTTGAACGCACCGTAGATATTTTTCATTTTATTGTGCTTTTACAAGCTATAGGCATTACTTTAGCCTCTGTTTTACAGGCTTGGATTGGCCGACAAATTATAGTGAATGTTATAAAAGCGCCGTTGGATTTATCTTCTTTAAAACACAGTGTTCAAAGCTTAATAGTAGCGGGGCCAATATGTTGTGTTATTGCTGCAGGTGTAGGAACAAGTTTATTAGCATTGAATAATGTGATTCCGACCAATGCTATTTTTGATAACTTTATAGCATGGTGGATTGGCGACAGTATTGGCGTACTTATATTTACACCTTTAGTACTCGCCGCTTTTAATTACACACAAGTACGCCACCGTATGCTGGTAATTTTACCCTCGCTATTAATTTACATACTGATCAGCGTTAGTTTTTATGGCGCTGCTAGTGTTAAAAAAGAAAAAGATATTCAAAAGCAAGAAGCCAAAATACTTTCTGTGCAAAATGCTATAAGCCAAAAGCTCGATGGTATTACTGCTCATTTAGGCTTATTAGCTACATATTTTGCTAGTAGTAGTGACGTGGATTTTAAAGAGTTTAAACAATTTACTTCAAAGCAGTTGGGCTACAGCCAAGAAATTCTGGCTTTTGAATGGATACCTTATATACCAGCAAATAAACTCGCAGATTTTGAAACACATGAAAATCCAGCCACAGGCAAACCTCTATATATAAAAGAAAAGTCACTGGATGGAGCTTGGCAACCAGCAGGTACGCGTAGTAATTACTTTCCAGTAAAGTACGTATATCCCTTAAAAGGTAATGAAGATGTTTTAGGGTTTGATTTAGCTTCTAGTAAAGTAAGAGGTGCAGCGCTTAGCAAAGCGAAAGAGCTTAATGAACTTGCACTAAGTGAGCCAATTAACTTGGTCCAAAATACAGCCGAACACGGTGTGCTTTTTTTATATCCTGTTTTTAGAGAGTCCTCTACCGAAGATGATTTTCAAGGCTTTGTGGCAGCGATAGTCAGTCTGAAACGCTTATCGCAAACACTATTATTTGATCACAACAACTCAATTTCAGCTAGTTTTTTTGATACAACGGTATCAGGGAAAAAGCAGGCAATTTATATTGCAGATACCGCTAATTCGCAAGCGCTATTTAAAGAATATCAATTGTTGATTGGCAAACGCATGTGGCAGGTTGAGTTATATGAGCCAATAGTTAGAACGTCTTGGTTAGTATATTGGCTTGCACAAATAGTAGGTATGTTGTTTGTGTGGTTACTGATTACATTTTTGATTTCAGTTACTGGTACAAACATACAAATTCGCGAACAAGTGGCCAAGCAAACACATACACTACGCAAAGAAAAACAAAAAGCAGATGAAGCGAGTCATATAAAGGGGCAGTTTTTAGCAAACATGAGCCACGAAGTTCGCACCCCTATTAACGGTATAAAAGGGCTGCATTATTTAGCGCTCCAGCAAAACGATTGGCAACAAGCTAGAAGTTACATAGAGCAAGCAGATGGGGCACTTGGTGTTTTACTGAGGGTATTAAACGATGTGCTCGACTTTTCAAAAATGGAAGCAGGCAAGCTAGACTTAATGCAAGAGCCTATTAATGTAGCGAGTTTAGCTGATGAAATGCTTAATTTACTTCAATTTGAGGCTGATATTAAATCAATAAAGTTAAGTCTCGATTTTGATAAAACATCAAATTTGGTCATTAATACCGATCCAATCCGCTTAAAACAAGTGCTGCTGAACCTGCTCAATAATGCGGTTAAATTTACAGGGGAAGGTGAAATCACTCTGAAAATTTGGCAATCGAAAAAAATGACTTATTTTAGTATTAACGATACGGGTATTGGTATTAGTAGCGAAGCACAAAAACAATTGTTTAAACCGTTTGCGCAAGCTGATAGCTCAACCTCACGCCAATATGGTGGTACAGGCTTAGGATTAAGTATTTGCAGAAAACTAGTTGAGTTAATGGGTGGTGCAATTGATTTAGTTAGTTATGAAGGTAAAGGCTCTACATTTACATTTAGTTTGCCGCTAATATCGCCTTTACCAAAGGCAGAGCAAATTCAGCAGCAATACAACGAAATAGACGTAAGTACATTATCATTTACAGGCTATAAATTACTTTTAGTAGAAGATAATCCACTTAATCAGCATGTTGCTAATGCTATTTTAAAAACGAAAGGCTGTATTGCCGACATTGCTAACGATGGTTTTGAAGCCATAGAAAAGCTAGCCGAAAATAGCTACGACATTGTGCTTATGGATATTCAAATGCCAAAAATGGATGGACTCAAAGCAACAAAAGTAATTCGTCGTGATTTAGAGTTAATTGATTTACCCATAATAGGGCTATCGGCGAACGCCCATGACGATGACGTTAAAAAGGCACTAGCCTGTGGAATGAATGGCTATATTACCAAACCTATTGATGCAAATACGCTTTTTAAAACTCTTTGGCATCACTTATCAGGAAAATAAGCTATATCATTTTTTTGCACAAAAAGCAGACATATGACCGCTAAAACTTACCGCAAATCATATAGACTTGAAAAATAACTGTATCTGCGTATCATGCGCGCAAATTTAACTAAACTGGGTTGCTATTATGATCAATAGAAAATTACCTTTGCTAGATATTCACCGCCATTTAGACGGTAATGTACGTGCGCAAACCATATTAGAACTTGGTCGACAGTTTAATATAGAGCTACCTGCAGATAACGTTGAAGCATTAATCCCTCATGTTCAAGTTATTGATCCTGAACCAAACCTCATGGCTTTTTTACAAAAGTTAGATTGGGGAGTTACTGTGCTTGGCGACTACGATGCGTGTAGACGTATCGCAATTGAAAACATTGAAGATGTACAAGCACAAGGTCTTGATTATGTGGAGCTTCGATTTAGCCCTTACTACATGGCACAAAGCCAAGGTTTACACCCAGAAGGCGTTGTAGAGGCAGTTGTTGATGGTATTAAATCAGCAACAAAGGGCGCAAATATAAAAGCTAACTTGATTGGTATTTTATCGCGTACTTATGGCGTAAAAACGTGTCAAAAAGAGCTTGATGCATTACTCGCATTTAAAAATGATTTAGTCGCTGTTGATTTAGCCGGTGACGAAATTGGCTTCCCGGGTGAGTTGTTTGTAGAGCACTTTAAACAAGTACGAAATGCGTATTTAGCTTCGACTATTCATGCTGGAGAAGCACTTGGCGCTCCAAGTATTTGGCAAGCAATTAATGAGTTGGGTGCGAGCAGAATAGGGCATGGCGTTAAAGCAATTGAAGATCCAAAACTAATGGATTATTTACGCGATAACCGTATTGGTATTGAGTCGTGCTTAACAAGTAATATTCAAACCAGTACAGTAAACGATTTAACTAAGCACCCACTTAAACAGTTTTTAGATCATGGTATTTTAGCGTGTATTAATACTGATGATCCTGCGGTTGAAGGTATTGAAATTGAGTATGAATATACCGTTGCTGCACCTAAAGCAGGCTTATCTCAAGCTGATATGGAAAAAGCCCAAAAAAATGCGTTAGAAATAGCATTTTTAAGCGATGGCGATAAAAAAGAACTTTTAGCACTCGTTAGCGCACGTTAATTTAAGAGCATTAAAAATGCCGCTTTATATAAGCGGCATTTTTGTATCTGCAATTTAATGTGTTTGGCAGCTTATGTAATTATCGTAAAGCGCTTTAAGTACGTCTGCTCGGCTGATCATACCGATTACTTTAACACCCTCTACAACAGGGTAGTTTTTTGGTTTACCAGGCTGCATCTGCTGTGCAAGCTCAATAATGTTGGTATCGCCGCTAACGGTCACTACCTCTGTTTGCATAAGCTGCGAGACTTTAACCATCCCATCACAAAAATAACTGCTTTGCGTAAGTGGTTTTAACAGCTCTTGCTCTGATATAAATCCAACTAAGCATTTATCTTTATCAAATACTGGTGCGCCAAGTAGTTTAAATTTTTGTAGTTCTGCTATGGCTGTCGTCATTTCTGTATCTGGTGTGATATTTGGCAACTTGCGTTGCATAAAATCTTTTACTTTTGTATTTAGCATTTGGGTCTCTCCCGCTGATGTTCTATACAAAGTATGGTTTATAGATAGGGATTTAGGAAATTGTTTATATTGATGGAGTTGATAGGTTTTAACTATTAAATATTTGTTGTTATAAAAATAAAGGCACCGATTAGGTGCCTTTATTTATAACTGAAAGTAAATTTCAATTATTTGATAAATGCGAATGCATCTGCGTACATGTTTTCACGAATTGCACCATGAGTAATAAAGTCATCACGGACAACACCTATCATGTCAAAACGACCTGCCATATAAATATCGTATGGTTCTAGTGACACAATATCTTGCATTATTGCTTTGTGTACGTAGCCAGTGTGTCCTTGCCAATTAGCAGATGGATTTTCTACTACAGGAATAAACTTAAAGTTCTCATGGCTATCTGCCCATGTTTGCATTTCTGTATGTGCATATAAAGCAGATTCTTCTTTTACGCCCCAGTAAAACAATACAGGGCGCTCGCATTTTATTTCAGCTAAATGATCAGCCATTGATTTTGCGTATGAAAAACCAGTACCACCGGCGAGTAAAATAATAGGGCGCTCACATTGCAGGCGCAACTGTGAAATACCCAAGCCAGCTTCAATGTCTACTAACTGCCCTGTGGTATGGGCGTTTCGTAAATGCTCTAACGATTGCATTGCATACGAATCGGCACCTGAGGCGCCAATATGCAGTTCTATTGCATCGCACTGTGAAGGGCGACTAGCTATAGAAAAAGCACGTTTGTCTTTTTCGCCTAATACGAGTTGCATGTATTGGCCAGCTTCAAAGGTCACCGGTTGTTGTGGCTTTAAAATTACTTTATGAACAAATTCTGTAAGTGGGCTGATAGCTACAACTTCAGCTTTTAATGTTTGCATTTTTTACCTTTTAGCAGCGCTTGTAACAGCAGATACGCAATCGAATAGCTCGATTCTAGCATATCTGCAGGGTTATTTTATAGCCTGATATGTACTTACATATAAACACTTAAACAATATTAAGGCTTTCCCAAATATCATCTACACGGTCTTTGGTGTCTTTATCCATAACAATAGGCTCGCCCCATTCGCGGGTGGTTTCGCCAGGCCATTTATTGGTAGCATCCATTCCCATTTTTGAACCAAGACCTGAGACTGGTGATGCAAAATCGAGATAATCAATAGGTGTGTTCTCTATTAATGTTGTATCACGCGCTGGATCCATTCGGGTTGTTATAGCCCAAATAACATCTTCCCAATCGCGGGCGTTAACATCGTCATCGCAGACGATTACAAATTTGGTGTACATAAACTGACGTAAGAACGACCAAACTCCCATCATCACGCGCTTAGCATGGCCTGGATATTGTTTTTTCATTGTTACAATCGCCATACGATATGAGCACCCTTCAGGCGGAAGGTAAAAGTCGACAATTTCAGGGAATTGCTTTTGTAGTATCGGCACAAACACTTCATTAAGTGCCACACCTAAAATAGCAGGCTCATCAGGCGGACGGCCAGTAAATGTGCTGTGATAAATAGGATTTTTACGATGCGTTAAGTGAGTAACCGTCATTACTGGAAAGTCATCGACTTCATTATAGTAACCGGTATGGTCACCATAAGGGCCTTCTGGCGCCATTTCACCAGGCATTATGTAACCTTCAAGTACTATTTCTGCACTGGCAGGGACTTGTAGGTCATTTGAAATAGATTTTACAACTTCGGTTCTGCTGCCACGTAATAAGCCAGCGAATGCATATTCGCTTAGAGTGTCAGGTACAGGCGTTACGGCACCTAATATAGTGGCAGGATCGGCACCTAATGCTACCGATACAGGATAGGGTTGCCCTGGGTTTTCTTTACACCATTCTTGAAAATCAAGCGCGCCACCACGATGTGACAACCAGCGCATAATTATTTTATTTTTGCCTAATAATTGCTGGCGATAAATACCTAAATTTTGGCGCTTTTTATAAGGCCCTTTGGTAACTGTAAGGCCCCAAGTAATTAATGGTGCTGCATCACCTGGCCAGCAATGTTGAATAGGTAATTTAGTTAAATCTACATCATCACCTTCTAAAACTACTTGTTGGCAAGGCGCTTTTTTTACTTCTTTTGCAGGCATATTAAGCACTTGCTTAAAAATAGGTATAGCGCCTAGAGCTTCTTTAATACCCTTTGGTGGATCAGGTTCTTTTAAAAAAGCGAGTAGCTTACCCACTTCGCGAAGCTCGCTAACATCTGTTTGGCCCATGCCCATTGCTACGCGTTTTGGTGTACCAAATAAGTTGGTAAGTACCGGCATATCGTAGCCTTTTGGGTTTTCAAATAATAACGCAGGGCCTTTTGCACGCAATGTGCGATCAGATATTTCGGTCATTTCAAGATACGGGTCGATTTCTTGGGTGATACGTTTAAGTTCGCCTTTTTTTTCAAGCAAATCGATAAAATCACGTAGATCTTTATATTTCATTGTGGGCCGCTATTAAGCAAAAGAGTTAAAGTATTATACCCATTTCATGCAAGGCAAGTCATTACTTGCACTTAAAACTTAAAGCGCTCTACGGCACTCGTTAAAGAGTGTGCAAGTTGGTTTACGTCTTCACTTTCGCTTGCTAGGGTTGTCGCGTTTTGGGCATTCAAGGTTGCTTGCTCTGTCACCTTTGCCATTATTTGTTGAATGTCGCCACTGTTAGTCAATTGCTCATGTGATGCATGAGCAATTTGCTCACTCATCTGATTAACAGACAACAATGTGCTTTTAATACGCTCTACGGCTTTATTTAGTTCAGTGCTGTTTTTAACACATTGCTTGGCTTGGTGTTGGCCATCAGTAATGTGTTCTTGAGTTGTTTTAGTGTGTTGTTGCAATGTTTGGATCATGGTGTTTATTTCGCTAGTCGAGGTTTGTGTACGTGCAGCTAATGATCGAACCTCATCAGCAACTACAGCAAACCCGCGTCCGTTTTCACCCGCTCGCGCTGCTTCAATTGCAGCATTAAGTGCAAGTAAGTTAGTCTGCTCGGCAATGCTACTAATTGTTTCAACAATGGCTTCAATAAGCTGGGTGTACTGTGCGAGTTCTACTGTGCTGCCTACTGCTTTATCAAGGCGCTGCAATAAAGTTTCTATACTTAGACTATTTTGATTAGCAATCTCGTTTACATCATTTGCAAATTGCGATGCATTGGTTATTTCACTTGATGTTTTATCAGCTTGCTCATAAACCGCTTGTGAGTTGGTTAGCATATTTTGTGCAAGCGATGTTGCCTGCGCGCTTCGCTCTAACTGCTGTTGTGCAACAACCGTCATTTGCTGACCTTTTTCACTGGTTTTAATAGCGCTGCGGTCTAGTTCGTGGGCGTCGCTACTAATTGCACCAATTAGGTTAGTAAGGTCTTCACTGAGTTTATTTATGTTATTTAGCAAAGTACCAAATTCATCTTTACTACGTGGGTGGCTTCGCTTTGATAAATCACCTGAGGCGATTCGGGCTAAATCGCGGTTTACTTTTTTAAGCGGTTTTAGCATTGCGCGAGTTGTAAAAATAGAGATTGCGATAATCAATATAATTAAAACAATCGTAATAATTACTACAGAACTAATCCCTGTATTTATGGCGGCCTTTGCATTAGTTTGTAAGGCATTAAAGCGCTCATCAGCCAATTTATTAAGTTCAATAAGCTGACCTTCTGTTGTTATAAATTGCTGTTGAAAGTGTTCAAAATTTTGAGCCGCAGCAATAGCACTTTTGAGTACTTTATTTTGTTGGGCGTAAATTCCTGTATCGTTGTTAAGTAACTCTCTTAATTGATTAAACTTAGCCGTTAAATTTTTAGCATTAAACGCATTATCAAAAGGTAGCGCTTGTTGCTCTAAATAGGTGAAATTAGGTTGGATGTTATCTAGTAGAAATAGGGTATCTTGCTGATGGCTATTTAAATCATTGATAGTGGTAGTTTGAGTAATGCTTTTTATATTATTGCTTAAGTTAAACAATAAATCGTCTATACGGGTCGCTGTTCCAAACATAGCATTAAGTAACGCCTGCTGTTTTACAGGCACTTCTAAAAGTTCTATATCAAGTAAGTTAGAACTTAAATTGTAAAGTTGCTCGTTAAACGTTGCTGATAATTCTATGGTGGAATTTTGCGCTACAAACTTACGCTCTTTAGCGCTAAACATTGCGACACTTACTTCAGTCAGTTGCTCGAAACCTGCGTTGGTACTGGTGAGTAAATTTTGCATTGTTATTTGTTGATTTAGTTGAGTGCTTAACAAATTGAGCATATCGCTAAATTGTTGTTGCTCAACTTGCGCCTGTTTTTTATTTTGTTGAAGTAAATCAAGGTTTGCTTGGCTGTAAGCTAAGGCGTTAAATTTGGTGATAGACAGTAATGATAGCCTTAAATCTTTGCTGAACTGTTGTACCGGAACCGCTAATTTTTCGGTTCGGGTATTATTAACGCTAATTTTGTTTAATGACCAATAAAAAAATACACTACTTGTTAGCACCAATATGCCAATGGCTGTAAAGGCTAAAATTATTTTATGTTTGATCGCAATTGAACGCATAACTTCATCACAATAATGGGTCTTTAATTATTGTAGCATTATTGTAATTTTTTGGTTGTTTTTATGTTAAGCCTTGGTGCACTGTCTTTTTTTACCTGCAATGATTAACATGGCTTCATTACCCTTACCCCAAAACAGTACCTCTTCACTTATATATTTATTCCCGGATGCACTTTTTTCGTGATTAAGTACATGCACTTTATTGTTAAAGATAAGTTCGGCTTCAGAATTATTAATAATATTGAGTTTTACGCTCTCATCATCGCATTGGTAAGCAGTACTGGTTTTTAAATCACTACATGCGGTTAAGCTTAGTAAAATAGCGATTAATGCTAAATATACTTTCATTTTTCCTCCCATCTTCTTTAAACGTTAGTTAAAACACAGGGCAAAATTTTAATCTAATGTAAGAATAACAAAGCAAAATTAACCGTTGGTGAAAGTAGCGCTTTAAGTTATGTTTATAGCAATATTTTTTGAGCTCGGAAGCTTTATGGCAGGTACTAACCTTTTAACGTTATTAGATGATATAACCACTTTACTTGATGACATTGCGACAATGAGTAAGGTTGCAACAAAAAAAACAGCGGGTGTATTAGGCGATGACTTAGCGCTCAATGCGCAGCAAGTTACAGGTGTAGCAGCAGAGCGTGAATTACCGGTTGTTTGGGCTGTGGCAAAGGGCTCATTTTTAAATAAAGCGATACTCGTACCCGCTGCTTTATTAATAAGCGTATGGCTGCCTTGGTTAATAACACCGCTTTTAATGATGGGTGGTTTGTTTTTATGTTTTGAGGGAGCTGAAAAAGTATTTGCTAAGTTTTTGCCTCATAACAGTGAAGCGGTAGACGAGGGTGAGAAATTAGATTTAGTTGAGTACGAAAAACAAAAAATAAAAGGGGCAATAAGAACCGACTTTATTCTTTCTGCCGAAATTATTGTGATTACTTTAGGTACTGTGGCAGGTGCTACATTGCTTAATCAAGCTTTAGTGCTTTGTGTTATCGCAATTATAATGACGATTGGCGTTTATGGCTTAGTGGCCGGTATTGTAAAGCTGGATGATGCCGGGCTTTATTTACTCAACCAATCAAAGGTAACAGCTAATAAATTTAAAGAATTACTTGGAAAAGGCTTACTCGCAGCAGCGCCTAGGTTGATGCAATTTTTAGCTTTTGCAGGCACCATTGCAATGTTTTTAGTAGGCGGCGGGATTTTAGTACATGGCGTTGAGTTACTACATCATACTCAGTTGGATGTAACAAGCTATGCTCAGTCTGTTGCTGGCGGCACAGGAGAAGTATTAGCGCCTCTCTTGTTTGATGGTTTACTAGGCGTTATTGCTGGCTTAGTTGTTGTGCTTGTACATGTAAGTTATACAAAGTTATTTAAAAAATAATAGATACAAAAAAGCATCATTTTGGTTACATTCTATTTAACTTTATATATTATGGCTTCTTGTTGTTAATACAGGGAATTATGATGAATTTTTTTTTAAGATATAGCTTGTTGGTACCTCTGTTATTGGTAAGCTTCTTTAGCTTTTCAAAGCAGCCCCAAATCCCCGTGGAGCACTTTAGTAAAAATAAAGAGTTTAATCACGCTACTATTTCTCCTGGCGGCGAATATTTAGCCGTTATAAACAAAGTTGCTGGTAAAGATGCACTTGTTATTTTTGATACTAAAAACTTTAAAATGCTTCACGCAGTTGCCTTTGAAGGAAATGCCCAAGTTGGTGATTACCATTGGGTAAATAATGAGCGAGTTGTCGTTACTAAAGAGTACCTAAAAGGATGGCAAGACCACCCAGAATATCATGGTGAAATATTTGGCGTAAATGCTAACGGGGCTAGAGGTAAATATTTAATTGGTTACCATGGTGAAATGCAAACAGGTACACGCCTTAAAAGGCAGACCCCATTATACGGAACTTCATTTGTATTAGATCCCTTAGTTACTAACAAAAGAAAAATGTTAGTAGTTACCTACCCTTGGACCTCGAGTAATGAACCTCATACTATTGTATATGAAGTAGATGTATATACTGGCAAAAGAAAGCAAGTCACCTTGTCTCCATCACGTATGGCCGAATTTTTAACTGACCACGATGGTAATGTTCGTGTTTCAGTATCTACAGATAACTATATAGATGCAAAAATACATACTAAAGAAAAAGAAGGTGGTGACTGGAAGAAATTAAATTTAGGAGAAGTTAATTATGGCGATATTAGATTAAGAGCTTTTGATAAATCTGGTGACAGCATTTATATGACTGCTTCTGTTGGTGGCGAAGCTGAAGGGTTGTATAAACTAAATCTAAATACTAAGGAAATAGAATTAGTCCATCAAGAACAATATGTATCTCCAAAAAGAGTATGGGTTGATGAAGCTTCAAAAGAGTTATTTGCAATAGAAAGTGAGTTAGGTTACCCAAACTATGCTTTTATAGATAAAGACTCTCATAAGAGTGTTCGCTTAAAATCTTTGATAGAAGCATTGCAAGGCGACCAAGTGCAGTTAGTCAGTAGCACCTCTAATGGCGATATTAATGTTATTTACGCATCAAGTGATACCAATCCTGGTAAATATTACTTATACGATGGGGTGCAAAATAAGCTAAGAATATTATTTTCAGCGCGTGGTTGGCTGAACGAAAATGAGCTTTCAAAGACAAAACCTATTCAATATAAAACTCGGGATGGTTTAACTATTTATGGGTATTTAACTGTTCCTAATGGTCTTGAAGATAAAAACTTACCTCTAGTTGTAATGCCTCATGGCGGTCCACATGGCCCTCGTGATTATTGGGGTTATGATTCTGAGGTACAGTTATTAGCAAGTAGGGGAATGGCTGTACTAAGAGTTAATTTTAGAGGTTCAGGTGGGTTTGGTCGAAACTTCGAAGAAGCAGGTTACCAAAAGTGGGGTTCTGATATTCAGTTTGATATTATTGATGGTGTTAAGTTTTTAATTTCTAATGGAACGGTAAACAAAAACAACATTTGTATAATGGGATCAAGCTTTGGTGCTTATTCAGCTTTGCAGAGCGCCATTTTAGAGCCAGACATGTTTAAGTGTGCAATTGGAACAGTTGGTATTTATGACCTACCGCTAATGTTTGAAGAAGGTGATATTTCAGGGCGTAGTACAGGACAAAACTATCTTGAAAACGTTTTAGGCACTGATGAAACGCTTTTGAAGGCATTTTCACCTAGCTATAATATAGATAAGCTTAAAGCAGCTGTGTTCATAGTTCACGCAGGTGAAGATGCACGAGCCCCTATTGAACAAGCCGAATCATTAATTGCTGCATTGAAAAAAGCTAACCATCCTTATAAGTACGTGTTATTGGAGGATGAGGGCCATGGTTTTTACAAAGAAGAACACAGAACTGCTTACTACAAACAAGTAATTAATTTTTTAGATAAACATTTAGAGTTATAAAATATTAAAGCAGCAAGTAACATACTTGCTGCTTTATTCACAGCTAGCTATTTTACAAAGAGATTCCAATTCAAATTGTGCTTTAGTATTTTTTTGCTCAATAGCCTTTTTGTACCAATAAATAGCCTGCTGTTGATCCTGATCTATTCCCTGACCATCACGATACATTTGCGCTAAATTTAATTGCCCCCATTGAGAGCCCGCTTCAGCAGCTTGTTTAAAGCTATTAAATGCTTCAACAAACAAACCATCTTTAAAATAAATAATGCCTTGTTGATTGTTTTTATCGAGCTTTAAGCCTTTATATAGTGGCTTAGGTTTGGGAGGATGCATCACAAACCCACCATAAAGGATGTTGGCATAGGGGCGCAGCACGTCGTAAATAGCTTCGTCGTTGTAAAGGCGTGCTACTTCATCACGAGGGAGGCTGATTGTTTTAGTGGAAAAGTAATTGTCTTGAATTAGCTGGCTAGTACGCATTGCCAAAGTAATACTATTATTACGTTTATAGCTGTAGTTGCTTATCTGAAAGGTAATAAATTGTTCGTCAAAATTTAAAACTTGAGCAATTCTTAAATTGGTTAGGGTCCAGGGCTCGTGTGTAAATTTGTCGGCGTGTACTAAGTAGGTATCATATATTTTAGGCGCATTTAAATAGCCTTCCTTTCGAGTCTCGCTATTAAGGTGCTGTTGATAAAAAAATAAAACAATCCAAAGTAATAAAAATACACCAATAAAGTATTTAGGTAGGCTTAGTTTTTCTATTAACGGTAGTTGCGTTATTTTTACAGGTTCGCTTTTTCCGCATTGATAGCACTCGCGTTTATAACTTAATTTTAAGGCAAGCATAGGTAAAATGCTAAATCGTAAATAGCGGCTTTTATTTAGTAAATGGTAGGCGTCGCTTTGACAATGAGGGCAGCGTGTTGTTTGTGCAAAATGTGGAAATGATTCACTCGTGTTGAAAAGTAACATAAAGCACGCTCCTTGTTTAATTACCTAAAGGTAAAACAAGAAGCGTGTTAGTTAAAGCCACAAACTGTAAGTAAGTATGTATGTTATTACTTATTTTGAGCTTTAGGCTTAATTGTTGTTTTTGCATCAGCAGCCATTAGAGCAAATACAGCGTATGCAGCGGTATTTTGACGCAGCTTAGCAGGTGTTACTTTATCAAGCGTATCGTCAGCTGTATGGTGGTAATCAAAGTAATCTGTTCCATCTTGAGCAAGTTCAAAAATAGGTGCTGAGGTTGCTGCTTTAAGTGGAATTAGATCAGGGCCACCATTCGCTTGGTTTTTACCAATATGCTCAATATTTAACGGCGCAAGTTCTTTTGCAATAGCACGCACTACAGGAAGTGACTCTGCGCTTACGTTCGATTCAAAAGCATATACAACATCGGCGCCAAAATCAGACTCAGCAGCTGCAACAATATTGCTTAGCTCGTTTTTATGCTCTGCAAAATAAGCTTTTGCACCCCAAAGGCCTAGCTCTTCGGCTGCAAAAAGTACCACACGAATACTGCGCTTAGGACGCTTTACATCGCTAATATGTTTAGCGGCTGCCATTGTTAGCGCAACGCCTGCGCCGTCATCTAGTGCGCCAGTCCCTAAGTCCCAAGAATCTAAATGCCCGCCAATTAATACATATTGCTCAGGGTTTTCGGTACCATTAAATTGGCCAATAACGTTATAACCTGTGCCTTCACCAAGGCTTTCGGTTTGCACATTAATATTTACCGATACGTCTTTATCTAAAGCAATGAGTCGTGCTATTTGATCGGCATCTGGGTTAGCAATGGTTACATTAGGTATTTTTGTAACACCTTCTTTGTAGTAACTACCGCCAGTGTGTGCAAAACGATGATGACCAGTACTTACCGAGCGCATCATGTAGGCAACAGCGCCTTTTTTAGACGCTTCTATAGCGCCTGTGCCACGTGCTTTTACAGCAGGTCCGTAACCATTCCCATCTATATCGCGGTTCATGCGGTAATTAATATACGCAATTTTACCTTTTAGGCTATTTGCAGGTGCTGCAATTAACTCATCAAGTGTTTCGAATAAGACTACTGGCGCTGTGATCCCATCTTTAGGCGTGCTTATACTGTTACCTAATGCAGTTAAATGTAGAGGTTGCTCGCTTGGTGTTAGTATTTTTCCGCTTTCGCTATAACGGCGCCATTCAGGAAAAGTCGCTTCTTCAAGCCATACTTTATCAAAACCAAGCTCATTAAATTTAGCTTTAGCCCATGCCACTGCTTTTTTATCATTTTCAGTACCAGGTAAGCGAGGTCCTACTTCAGTTGTTAATGACTCTAGTAATTTATAGCTTAGATCACTATTTAGTGCAGAGGTGCGCACTTCATTGACTTGTTGTAATTGCTTTTGGGTAAATTCGGCGTTGTTAGCGTTTGCAGCCATACTGCTAGTAAGCAGCAGTGTGGTAATTAATTTTTTCATTTGGGTAAGCCTTTTTAATAATTAGCGCTATTAGAACATGTAACAAACATGATAAAAAATAGATGAGATGAATAGGCGTTGTAATAGGTTTAATGCTGTTAGGTATAAAAGTTTAGATATAAAAAAGCCCGCGTAAATGTACGCGGGCTATCTTTTAACACTGTTATTTAAGGCATTTATTTAAAAGCTAAATTGCGCTGCTAAACGAAGATTTGTGCCCTCGCCAACAGTTACATTACTCGTGCCGCCACCACCTAAATAGCTTTTATCAAATAAGTTTTCGATGTTAAGACGTAAATTAATATCGGTATTGCTTAAGTTAAACTTATAAGTGGCGCCAACATCAACACGTGTATATGCATCTTTAGTAATTGTATTATCGCTATCTGCAAAGCGCTCGCCTTCGTAAAAAGCGCCAGCGTTAATGGCAATGGCGTCGTTTAATTCATAACGAGTCCAAAGTGATGCCGACCATTTTGGTGCATCGGTAGGGCGTTTACCTTCCAATACTTCATCGCGTTCAAAGTTAGCATCTAGATACATAGTTGATGCCATAACAAATAAGCGGTCGGTAGCAGCACCTTGTGCGCTTACTTCAACACCTTTATGGCGTTGTTCACCCACTTGGTTTGTTTCACTTGTGAATGAGCCAATAGGCGTCTCAAGCTGTTCGCTAACAAGTGTGCCTTCTTTACTAATATCAAAAATTGCACCTGTAAGCAGTAAACGGTCATCAAATAATTGCCATTTAATACCAATCTCTCTTTGCTCTGAGGTAATGGCATCTAGCTTCATGCCATTATTTACATCGGTTTCATCAACCAGAGTTTCACTACCTTGAGGCTCAAAACCTTCTGAGTAACTTGCATATATAGTTGCCGAAGTATTTGGATGATAAAGCACACCTACCTTTGGTACAAATGACTCGTTATCTGCACCTTCTCGTGTTTGTTTGTCGTAACGGCCACCTAGCGATAATTGCCATTGTGGTGAGAACGAAATTAAGTCCTGAACGTAAATACCGTAATAGTCGTATTCAGTTTCGCTTACTGTATCATCTGTCTTATAACTTACAGATGGGCGTGATGGTTCTGCTTGTCCTGCAGAAAAATCAAAGTAGTCAGCAGAAGTACGGCGTTGCCCGTAGTAGTAATCTAGCGAGTTTGCGCCAATTAAAAACTGATGCTGTAAGCTACCTGTTTTAAATTCACCAATAAAATCAATAAATGCAGTTTTAAATTGCCAATCGTCAAAACGGTCGTAAGGACGAGATTCATAGCTGTCACCTTCAGCAAAGCTACTAGGCATGCGAGGTGCTGACTCAAAGCGTTGACGTTCAAACGTTTGTTCGTTATAGCCAAGTTTTACTTGCCAGTTATCGGTTAAAAATACTTCTAGGTCTACACCTAGGTTTTCTACGGTAATATCGGTAAACGCCCAAGACATATCACGGATTGTTTTATCGCTACCAATTACATTAGCATTATCGTCTATCCATGCGCCAGTATCTAAACCTGCTTCGTCATCTGTGCGGTCGTAATGCACACGTACTAATGCGTTATCGCTAATATCGTAATCAACAATTAAAGCACCTAAAAAGCGGTCGCGTTCACGATTTTCACCGTTTTGGTACTCACGCCAGTAGTCAACGTCTTGCTTTACTAAAATCCCGCGAGCACGTAAATCTTCCGATTCAGTCAAGGCACCTGCAGCATCAACCATAAAGCGGGTTGAGCCATGCTGATCTACATCGGCACTGGCATTAAATAGTGTTTGTGCTGTAGGTTTTTTAGTTACCATGTTAACCAAGCCACCCGGGCCTGACTGACCATATAAAATACTTGATGGGCCTTTAATTACTTCAACTTGCTGCAAAATTTCGATTGGTTGCTGATAGTGCGACCAATGCTGATGACCGTCGCGTAAATAACCTGTCGATGAGCTCAGCTCAAAGCCGCGTAAGTTAAATACCTCACGATTTCGTTGTTGTGAGCCTGCAGTTAAGCTTGCGTCATTTGTGAGTACTTCGCCAAGTGTAGTGGCAAGCTGTTCGCTAATAATAGTGTCGGTTATTACAGTGACAGATTGTGCAGTTTCAAGTAATGAAGCTGATGTTCTCATTGCGCCATTAGCGTTATCTACTTTGTAATCGTTAAAGTAGCTACCCTTTACTTCTATGCGTTCAAGGTCGGTAGTGTTTGCATATGTGCTTGTCGTAATGCTTGCTAATAGAGCTATGTAAATAGAATTCAGTTTCATTAATTGCTTCCAGCGCAGGTATGTAAAAAACAATCGCGATCTTAATGCAAACTACTATCATTTTCAACACCTTTCATTAACATGTTTTATAATGTGTTTGTTAATGGTTGCCAATTACGAATTCTGCTATTATAAGCTGCATATTAGTGGGGCTTTCTCCCATGTTATTTTATTGCTATGGAACTTACTGTGACTTCAACTGCTTTTTCATCTTTGGCTTTACCGGCTGGACTCGTTGATAACTTATCAACCCTTGGCTATGCCCACATGACACCTGTACAAGCGCAAAGTTTGCCGCCTGTACTTGCTGGTAAAGACATCATTGCTCAGGCAAAAACCGGTTCAGGTAAAACTGCTGCGTTTAGCTTGGGTGTGTTAGCTAAATTAAACGTAAAACGCTTTCGTATTCAATCTTTAGTCTTGTGCCCAACTCGTGAACTTGCCGAGCAGGTTGCAGTTGAAATGCGTAAATTAGCGCGCGGCATTCATAACATTAAAATATTGACGTTATGTGGTGGTGTTTCAATTGGCCCGCAAATAGGTTCACTTGAACATGGTGCGCATATTATTGTTGGCACGCCAGGGCGTGTTGATGACCATATTCGTAAAGGTACTCTACGTTTAGATGATGTGGAAACATTGGTGCTTGATGAAGCCGATCAAATGCTTGATATGGGTTTTCAAGACACATTAGATGCAATTATTGAGCGTATTCCACAAAATCGTCAAACATTGTTATTTAGTGCTACTTTCCCAAGAGCTATTGAAGCAATTGCTAAGCGTGTACTTAAAAATCCAGAAATGGTTAAAGTAGAAGAAGAGCAAGCCAAAAGCACAATTAAGCAGTACTTCTACAAAATGGATAACAATAAGCAGCGCTATCCAACGCTTAAGTTATTACTTCTTAAATTTACACCACAAAGCTGTGTTGTATTTTGTAATACCAAAGTAGAAACTCAACAAGTGTGTGATGATTTAGCTGACGAAGGCTTCAGCGCTGTTGCATTGCACGGTGATTTAGAGCAACGCGATCGTGAACGTACGCTAATTCACTTTTCAAATAAAAGTGCTTCAATACTTGTTGCAACCGATGTTGCTGCACGAGGTTTAGATATTGATGACATGGATATGGTTATTAACTACCATTTAGCACATGACACGCAAACACATGTTCACCGTGTTGGCCGAACTGGTCGTGCTGGTAAAAAGGGCATTGCTTGTTCTATTTATGGTGAAGCTGAAGCGTTTAAAATTGCACAAATTGGCGATCATTACGAGCGTGATATTACTCCAGAGCAAATGCCGCCGTTTAATTTATTAGATAAACCGCCGTACCGCCCTGAAATGGTTACTTTGATGATTGATTCAGGTAAAAAGCAAAAAGTCCGCGCTGGGGATATTTTAGGTGCTTTAACAGGTAAGGATGGGGTTGCAGGTCGTCAAGTAGGTAAAATTAACGTACTTGATAACGTAGCATTTGTTGCTGTTGAACGTAACTCATCAAAACCAGCACTTCGCAAACTAACCGAAGGCAACATTAAAGGGCGTAAAATACGCGCTCGTCGCCTTACTCGTTAATTTAAACCGCTAAATTAACAAATTAGCGAGCAGCTACCTTTAGCTGCTCGTATTGTAATTTTATTTTTTTAAACTTAACTTCACAACCATTTGGTTTATCTGGGTGCATCTGTAATGCAAGTTGTCTCCAGCGCTTTTGAATGTTTTTAAGAGTGAAATTTTCGGGTAACTTCCATTCTAAAGCCAACGCTTTAAATTCATTGTCATTTAATACTTGTTGTGGTGATGTCGTTTTAAACTGACGCCAAAAACTATTCAAAAGCTCATCAATTTTCTCTTCATCGGTATCGTAATTACGCCAATCTAAATAATAATCTCGCAAATTTTCGTTCGTTGTTACTAAACTATTATCTTCTTTTTCTAAAAGCTCGATATGCAGAGTTGAAATGAGTAAACTTTGAGGGCGTAATTGTGCCTGCAGTTGGTACAATGCATTCATAATTAAAAAGTTACGTTTAAATAAATCACGTTCAGGGCTTTTATCGAGTGTTGTTATTGCGCTGCGGTTTGTCAGTTCTGCTGCTAAAGTATGAACTTGCCAAACCTGCCTTGTTAATATCAGCTCAAAAATCTCATCAATCAGTGGGTTAAGCATTGTTTAGGCCCTAGTAGTTAGTGTATCTTCAATAAAGATTACACTGATATAAGTAACGGTTTGAAGGATTAAAATTATGCTGGGCAAGTTTAAATGCCTCTTATTTACTATATGCTGTGTACTAATAGCTCCTAGCTATGCCCAAAATAGTGATTCGTTATTTGAGCAATTCAAAAACGAAGTGCAGTGGGAGCCTAAATTACAATTAGCAAATACGTTACTTGCTAATAAAAACGTTTCTAAAAAAGAGCGTGTCGCTGTTTATTCGGCATTAGGTAATAGTGCGTTATCGGCTGATAATTTTAAAGAATCTTTACACTATTTTAAATTATTAGAAAAAAACACTTCAGATACTTTCTTTCCTGACGAGCACTTTCGTGCAATAAAAATGCAAGGTGTAGCACTTTTTTATCAAGGCTTATTTCAAAAGGCCATAAGTGAATATACCCGCACCCTAGTATTAGCTGAAAAAAATGAACAACTACTTGAACAAGCAAATTTACTAAATAATATTGGTTTGGCTTATTTTAATATGAATAAGCTAGGCGATACCCTAGAGTTTTACTTAAAGGCAAAAGCTATTTACGAAGCGCACGGTAGTGAGCAAGATCAAACCGACATATTACTTAATATAGCAGGCGTTTATATACGCTTATCACGCTACGATAGTGCATTTAGTCTTTATCAAGATGTACTTAAAGTTTATCAGCGGTTAGATGATAAAAGTGGTATTGCGCAGGTATACAACAATATGGGTGTTGCTCATATGGAGAGTAATCAATTTGACTTAGCACTTCATTATTACCAGCTAGCGCTGCGTTATTATATTTCAGCCAATGATTACAATAAGTTATCTACGCAATATACCAACTTGGCAAATACTAATTTAGTGTTAAAAAAAGTAGATGAAGCGTACGAGCAAGCTAAATTAGGTGAGTACTATGCGCTTAAAATAGGTAACCATAATTTAGAGCTTAATGCGCTACATGCGCTTGGTAAAATTCAGTTTGTTAAAGGCAACTTAGAAGAGGCGAAAATAAGTTTAGATAGAGCTATTTCACTTGCCCACGAATATGGCAGTGAGCGAATAATTAGGGAGGGTTTAGGGACTAAAGCACTACTTGAAGCCAGTAAAGGCGATTATTCAAGCGCAATGGCCTTGCAACAAGAATATATTAGTGAGCTACGAAAGCTCAGAAGTACAGCAATTATAAATGCATTAGCGGTACTTCAGCATCAATTTAAAGCAACACAATTAAACCAAGAAATAGAAAAACTTAAACAAGATCGACGTGTGCAAGAGCTAAAAATGTCGCAGCGTTCTCAGCTTACTTTATTCTCTTTTTTACTATTACTTTTGGTTGTTGTAACTGGTATTGCGCTTTACCGCCGTGGCGCAGAAAAACGCGCTAAGCAGCAGTTAACAGAGCAAGTTACGCAGCGCACTGCCGAGTTACAGGCAATAGCACAGGAGCTAAGAGAAGCTAACGATGTTAAAAGCCAGTTTTTGGCCAATATTAGCCACGAAATCCGCACTCCACTAACGGCTATTTTAGGGCAAACAGATGCTTTAATTAATGAATTATATGAGCCTGAGTCACTTAAAGATGAATTAAGAGTAATTCAGCGCCATAGCGACCATTTAAAAAGCTTAATAAACGACGTGCTCGATTTAAGTAAAATTGAAGCTAATAGGTTAGAGTTAAATATTTCGTGCTTTGATATTGTAGAGCTTGTAAATGACGTACATGCAATGTTTATCACTCAAGCAAAAGCAAAAAATTTACGCCTCATTTTAGACAATCAAGTGGGTAATGAGTTTTACACTAAGCTGGATTTAATACGCGTAAAACAAATTCTTATAAATTTATGTGCTAATGCTATTAAGTTTACTCACGCTGGCCAAATCATTATTGCTTTAAATAAGAGTGAACAAGGGCTAGTGATTATTGTAAAAGATACCGGTATTGGTATGAGCTCTAAACAGTTAAAGCTTATTTTTGAATGCTTTAGCCAAGCTGATAACAGTATTAGCCGTCGCTTTGGGGGGACAGGGTTAGGCCTTAGCTTATCGCAACAATTAGCCGCGATGATGGGCGGTTATATCAGTGTACAAAGCGAATACAAAAAGGGCAGTCAGTTTTCGTTCTTTTTACCGTGCGCAGAAGTAAATAAATCGCAAAGCCTGATTGAAACTCAAAGTGCTCCAAAGGTAAATAAGCAATTGGCAGGGCGTGTTGTACTAGCAGAAGATCACCCTGATAATCGAAGGTTAATAAGCCGCTATTTACGTTCAATGGGGCTAGAGGTTATTGCCGTTGAAAACGGTGAGCAAGCGGTAGAGCAGTGCTTAAAAGAGTATCCTGATTTAGTGCTACTCGATATTCAAATGCCTGTGATGGATGGGCGTTCTGCTTTTCAGCTATTAAAACAGTGTGGTTTTGAGCGGCCTATTTTTGCTTTAACTGCAAATGCTATGAGTCATGAAGTGGATGGCTATTTAGAGTTAGGGTTTAGTGGTTACTTAGGTAAACCGATAGATAAAGAGTCATTTTATAAAGCGCTTTCCAGCCACCTACATAATGCAGAAGATCAGCCAATTACAAAGCAAAATGAAGTTGATATGAGCGATCTTGTCATTAGTTTTAAGCAAAGCTTTGCTTTGGAGAGTGAAACGATTACTCAGCATTTCATAAGTGAAGATTTAGCCGCGCTACAAAAAGATAGTCATCGCATTTTAGGAGCGGCGCAAATGTTTGGTTTAGATGAAATTGCGCAATCGGCTCAAAGTTTAGATAGAGCCCTTTTACGCAGGACCCAAAAAAGTAGTGCGAATGACTTTAAAGCGCTCGTTGATACGCTGCAGAGTGTACTTAAAAAATATAACGAAAGTTAAACTGTGTTTAATCCAGACATAAAAAAAGCGCCTTAGGCGCTTTTTTTATTCAGCTAAAACGCTTTATTGGCGTCTCATCGAATCAAAAAATTCATCATTGGTTTTGCTCATCGATAGTTTATCGATTAAGAATTCCATTGCATCAATTTCTGACATGTCATGAACAATTTTACGTAAAATCCAAAGCTTTTGAAGCTCATCTGGTTTTGTTAGTAATTCTTCACGACGAGTGCCTGAACGATTAAAGTCGATAGCAGGGAATACACGTCTTTCCGCAATTTTACGGTTAAGGTGAAGTTCCATGTTACCAGTACCTTTAAACTCTTCGTAGATAACTTCATCCATTTTAGAGCCGGTATCGATAAGCGCTGTAGCTATAATAGTTAAGCTACCACCTTCCTCAACGTTACGTGCAGCACCAAAGAAGCGCTTAGGTTTATGTAATGCGTTAGCGTCAACACCACCAGTAAGTACTTTACCTGATGAAGGAATAACGGTGTTATAAGCACGTGCTAAACGAGTGATTGAATCCAATAAGATAACAACATCTTTTTTATGTTCAACTAGGCGTTTTGCTTTTTCGATAACCATTTCGGCAACTTGTACGTGACGAGAAGCTGGCTCATCGAACGTTGATGCAATAACTTCACCTTTAACTAGGCGTTGCATCTCAGTTACTTCTTCCGGACGTTCATCAATAAGTAAAACCATTAATGTTACATCAGGGTGATTATGCGTAATTGATTGTGCAATGTTTTGAAGTAGCATTGTTTTACCCGCTTTTGGCGGAGCTACTAACAAGCCACGTTGGCCGCGGCCAATAGGAGATGCTAAATCAAGTACACGGGCTGTAATATCTTCTTTACTGCCGTTACCACGTTCCATGCGAAAACGTTCGTTTGCATGTAGTGGAGTAAGGTTTTCAAAAAGAATTTTAGTTCGAGAGTTTTCAGGTTTATCAAAGTTAACTTCATTTACTTTGAGTAAAGCAAAGTAACGTTCACCGTCTTTAGGTGGACGAATAAGGCCTGAAATTGAATCGCCAGTACGCATGCTGAAACGGCGAATTTGGCTAGGTGAAACATAAATGTCATCTGGCCCAGCTAAGTAAGAGGCTTCTGATGATCTTAAGAAGCCGAAACCATCTTGTAAAATCTCTAATACACCGCCGCCGAAGATATTCTCTCCGCCTTTGGCATGGGATTTAAGAATGGCAAAAATGATATCTTGCTTTCTTAAGCGGGCTACGTTTTCGAGCCCCATGGACTCAGCTAAGTCTACAAGCTCTTTAATCGACTTGTCTTTTAATTCGCGTAAATGCATATTGGTGGGTTCTTTATTACAGTTGTCATACTCAAAATCGCTTTGATCGTTGAGTGAGGTTTGTTGAATATAACTAAGGATTAGTTGGCTTTATAAACTAGCAGTTCACTGGCAAAGCGTCCAGTCTTTATACAAAATAAATTTAAAAAAGGGCAAAAAAGCCCTTTTTATTGTTCTAGCTTACCGTTAGATGTTGTTTTCTAAAAACTCGATAAGTTGAGTTTTTGAAAGAGCACCTACTTTCGTTGCAGCTACTTGGCCATCTTTAAAAAGAAGTAAAGTAGGGATACCACGAATACCAAACTTTGGCGGTGTGCCAGCATTTTGGTCAATATTTAATTTAGCAACAGTCACACGGCTGTCGTATTCATCAGCAACTTCGTGAAGAATAGGGGCGATCATTTTACAAGGTCCACACCATTCAGCCCAGAAATCTACTAGTACTGGTTTGTCTGATTGTAATACGTCAGCTTCAAAGCTATCGTCAGTAATTTGGATTATTTTCTCGCTCATTGCGCTCTCCGATTTAGTTAGGCGAAATATTTAGTGCGTATTTAAACACTCTTGTTTCTTATTGCAAGTTTAAACGTTATGCTTAAACGCTATGACTAAGACACATTTAACCGATAAAAAGTTTTCAGACTTTGCTATCGCACCGGAAGTGGTTGCCGGTTTAACCGAGAATGGGTTTGAATATTGCACACCTATTCAAGCAAAATGCCTACCTTTTATTTGTGATGGACGCGATATCGCGGGCCAAGCTCAAACGGGTACAGGCAAAACGTTGGCGTTTTTAACCGCCACGTGCCATCGGTTATTACAATCTAGCAAAGCACCTAGTAAACATCCAAGAGCCCTGATCATGGCCCCTACTCGGGAGCTTGCGATTCAGATACACAAAGATGCTAAAATTTTAGCGCCGCACTGTAATCTTAACTTAGGTTTAGTATATGGTGGCGAAGATTACGAAAAACAACGTGCACAACTAGAAAAAGGCGTTGATATTTTAATTGGTACTACAGGTCGCCTAATTGATCTGTATAAGCAAGGCTGTTACACCCTTAATGAAATTGAGGTAGTCGTGCTGGACGAAGCCGATCGTATGTTCGATTTAGGTTTTATCAAAGATATTCGCTATATGTTCGATCGTATGCCAGATACATCAAAGCGTTTAAACTTATTATTTTCTGCCACATTATCGTACCGCGTACAAGAATTAGCTTTTGAGCACATGACAAACCCAGAGCATGTTCAAATTGAACCTGACGTTAAAACGGGTAAACGTATTCAAGAAGAGCTATTTCATCCTTCGCAAGAAGATAAAATTAAGCTGTTGTTAACCTTAATTGAAGAAGAATGGCCAGAGAAAGCAATCGTGTTTGCAAATACCAAACATAGTTGTGAAACAGTATATGCTTGGCTTAAATCAGACGGTCATCGTGTAGGTATGCTTACTGGTGATGTTAACCAGAAAAAACGCCAAACTATATTAGCGCAATTTAGCAAAGGTGATTTAGACTTTTTAGTTGCGACCGATGTTGCAGCGCGTGGTCTTCATATTCCAGAAGTAAGTCATGTGTTTAACTTTGATTTACCTGACGATTGTGAAGATTATGTTCACCGTATTGGCCGTACTGGCCGCGCTGGTGCATCAGGCCACGCAATTAGTTTTGCATGTGAGCAATATGCATACAACCTGCATGAAATTGAAGAATATATAGAGCACAGCATTCCTTTATCACATTATGATAAAACAGCATTGCTAGATGATTTAACTCAGCCTATTATTCAAAGAAAGCGCAACTATTCAACAGGTCCACGTAACCGTAGTAATAACAGCGGACGTCGCCCAAATAATAGTTACCAAAAAGGACGGTCGTAAGCGACCGTTTGTATAAGTAGTAGTAACTAGAGGTTTTTGAACGGTGGGGCAACTTAAACCGCAAAAAAATGTGTACGCAGTTATTGATTTGGGCTCAAATAGCTTTCATATGCTTATTGCCAAATCAATTGCTGGCGGTCTACAAACAATTGGACGTGTTAAACGCAAAGTCCGATTAGCCGCAGGGCTTGATAAAGGAAACGTATTAAGCACAGAAGCAATGCAGCGAGGCTGGGAATGCCTTGCCCTTTTTGCTGAGCGTCTACAAGATATCCCAGACAAAAACATCACCATAGTAGCAACAGCTACCTTACGCTTAGCAACTAACGCCGACGTATTTAAAAATCATGCCGAAAAAATTCTAGGTCATAACATTAATGTTATCAGCGGAGAATTAGAAGCGCGCACAATTTATAAAGGTGTTGCCCATACTTCATCTTGTACTGGCAAACAGCTTGTTATTGATATTGGTGGTGCAAGTACAGAAGTTGTAATTGGTAAAGCATTTGATGCCCTACATTACAAAAGCCTCAATATGGGGTGTGTTACCTATCTTGAACGCTATTTTAAAGATTGCCAACTAAGTAAGAGTAACTTTAACGCAGCAATAAAAGCGGCTCGTACAGTCATTGATGAAATTTCTCCAGAGTATAAAGCAGCTGGATGGGAAATTGCATCTGGAGCTTCTGGTACAGTACAAGCAATTCAAGAAATTATGGTCGCGCAAAATCTTGACGACTTACTTACACTTGAAAAGCTCAACACCATAAAAGATCAAGCAATTGCATTTAGCACTATTGCAGCGCTAGACCTTCCTGGGTTAAGTGAAGACCGTCGACTGGTATTTGTATCAGGACTTGCAATCTTAATCGCACTATTTGAATCTCTTGAAATAGAAAAAATGGGATTGGCGGGTGGAGCACTGCGTGAAGGTGTTTTATATAGCATGGTTCCGGAGTTTCATAATAACGACATTCGCAAACGCACTGTTGATGGGTTTATGAGCCGTTATCATGTTGATCAAAAACAAGCGTGTCGAGTTTCAAGCTTGGCAATGCAGTTAGCGCTGAGTATTGATAAAGATTGGCCAATTGAAAGCTTAAATGGGTTACCACTATTAAAAGCGGTAGCGCAGCTTCATGAGATTGGATTACTAATAGAGTATAAGCAGTACCATAAACATACCGCTTATATTTTGGAAAATACCGATATGCCTGGTTTTTCACAGTCAGAGCATAAATTAATAGTAGCGGTAGCAGATGCACATCGATCTGATTTTCCAAAAGGTTGTTTTAATTCACTCGGCGTAAATAGTCTATTAGCACAATATATAGTGAGATTACTACGAATAGCAGTCATTTTATCAATGCGCAGACAAGATGATGTACTGCCTAAGTTTAAGTTAACTGCTAAAAATGAAGTGTTAGACCTTAAGTTTGAAAGTAACTGGTTAAAAGATCATCCATTAATGGCCAGCGAGCTGCAACAAGAGTCTAAACAGCAAGGAAAACTTGGCTGGAAGCTCATAGTAAACTAATTAAAAAGGCCCATCAGGGCCTTTTTAGTGTTTAAAGTAACCATTTCGATGTAAATATGTGCGAACCGCATATTATTTCAAGTTTTCTTCAAAAAAGGGTTGATCTGTTTTCGGATCTCCCTATAATGCGACCCCACTGAGACGGGAAACGCTGAAGCATAGCAAGGCACGAACTACTCAGAGAGTTAAATAAAACTTCGGTTTTAAATTGTCGAAAGAAAGTTTAAAACAAAGTGTTGA
>NZ_JACJFC010000012.1:0-136523 GCF_014164385.1 Pseudoalteromonas sp. SG43-3 | reverse complement strand
CCGCCGTATACTTTTGCAAGTACGTTAGTGATTGCTGCAGTTAGTGTAGTTTTACCGTGGTCAACGTGGCCGATTGTACCAACGTTTACGTGCGGTTTTACGCGTTCAAACTTTTCTTTTGCCATCTTAAAAAATTCCTAATAAAGAAATTAAAGCCTGACTCACTATTGAGCCAGACAAGCTAAAATTATATAACAGCGCGAGCTGAAATTATTGTATCTGCGACATTTTTAGAGGCTTCAGCGTACTTCACAAACTCCATAGAGTATGAGGCACGGCCCTGTGTTGCAGATCGTAAAGCAGTTGCATAACCAAACATTTCAGAAAGAGGAACTTGCGCATTAATTTGCTTAAGTCCACCTAATGCATCTTCCATGCCTTCGATTATGCCGCGGCGACGGTTTAAGTCGCCAACTACATCACCCATATTTGAATCAGGAGTGAGTACTTCAACCTTCATTACTGGCTCTAAAAGTACAGGGTTAGCTTCAAGCGCCCCGTTTTTCATTGCCAGTGAACCTGCTATTTTAAATGCCATTTCATTCGAATCTACATCATGGAATGAACCATCATATAAAGTCGCTTTAACGCCAAGTAATGGGTAGCCTGCCAGTACACCTTGAGACATTTGCTCTTGGATACCTTTGTCTACCGCAGGAACGAATTCTTTAGGAACTGAACCACCTACGGTTTCGTTAACGAACTCGTAAATTGGTGACTCATCATCCGTAATATCCATCGGTTCAAGTTTAATCCAAACGTGTCCATATTGGCCACGACCACCTGACTGACGTATAAACTTCCCTTCAACCTTAACAGTTGAACGAATAGCTTCTCGGTATGAGACCTGCGGCTTACCAACGTTACATTCAACACTGAATTCACGTTTCATACGGTCGACAATGATATCTAAGTGAAGTTCACCCATGCCAGAGATTATAACCTGGCCTGATTCTTCGTCAGTTTGTACGCGAAAAGAAGGATCTTCAGCAGCTAGTTTACCTAGTGCAATACCCATCTTGTCTTGGTCAGCTATAGTGCGGGGCTCAACCGCAATAGAGATTACTGGTTCTGGGAATTCCATACGCTCAAGCGTAATAATAGAATTCGGATCACACAGTGTTTCACCTGTTGTTACGTCTTTAAGACCAATAGCTGCCGCGATGTCGCCTGCGAAAACTTCTTTGATCTCTTCACGAGAGTTTGAATGCATCTGTACGATACGGCCAAGTCGCTCACGCTTACTTTTTACTGGATTATATACCGTGTCACCCTGTTTAACAGTACCAGAGTAAACACGGAAAAAGGTCAAGGTTCCAACAAACGGGTCTGTTGCAATCTTAAATGCGAGTGCAGCAAACGGCGCTTTATCATTAGCTGGACGTTCTTCCTCAGTACCATTTTCTAAGATACCTTGGATTTGTTTCACTTGCTCTGGTGACGGCATATATTCAACAACGCCATCAAGCACAGCTTGAACGCCTTTGTTTTTAAATGCGCTACCACAAGTAACTGGAACAATCTCATTTGCTAATGTTCGTTGGCGTAAAGCATTTTTAATTTCTGCTTCACTTAACTCTTCACCTTCTAAGTATTTATCCATTAGTTCTTCTGTTGCTTCAGCAGCGCTTTCAACTAAATGAGCGCGCCATTCTTCAGCTAATTCCAGAAGTTCTGCCGGTATTGCCTCATAAGAGAAAGTCATACCCTGGTCCGCTTCGTTCCAGTTAATCACTTTCATTTTTATAAGGTCAATAACACCTTTAAAGTCGTCCTCAGCGCCTACAGGCAACTGAATTGGAACAGGCGTTGCTCCAAGACGAGATTTCACCTGGCTGACCACTGCTAAGAAGTCTGCGCCCGTGCGATCCATTTTATTTACGAAGATCATTCTCGGAACTTCGTATTTGTTCGCTTGACGCCAAACTGTCTCAGTTTGCGGCTGTACACCAGATGAAGCACAAAGAACAACTACCGCACCATCTAGTACGCGTAAAGAACGCTCTACTTCGATAGTGAAATCTACGTGTCCTGGAGTATCAATAATATTGATACGATGGGCGTCAAATTGAGCATCCATCCCTTTCCAAAAACACGTTGTTGCAGCAGAAGTGATTGTGATACCACGCTCTTGTTCCTGCTCCATCCAATCCATAGTTGCAGCGCCATCATGTACTTCACCGATCTTATGAGAAAGACCTGTGTAGAACAGAACACGTTCTGTTGTGGTGGTTTTGCCTGCATCTACGTGAGCAACAATACCTATATTACGATAGCGCTCAAGTGGAGTTGTACGTGCCATATGATCCTCTTAAAGGTTAAAGACAGATTACCAACGGTAATGAGCGAATGCTTTATTCGCTTCAGCCATACGGTGAACGTCTTCACGTTTCTTAACCGCAGTGCCTTTATTATCAGAAGCGTCAACGATTTCTTGAGCTAAACGTAAGCCCATAGATTTTTCGCCACGCTTACGTGCAGCGTCTACTAACCAACGCATACCTAATGCGTTACGACGAACTGGACGTACTTCAACTGGTACTTGATAAGTTGAACCACCAACACGGCGAGATTTAACCTCTACCTGTGGACGGATGTTATCAAGTGCAGTTTCAAAGATTTCTAGGTGCGACTTGCCTGATTTCTCAGCAGCCACGTCTAGCGCACCATAAACAATTTTTTCAGCAGTAGATTTCTTGCCGTCTAACATCACGATGTTAACGAATTTAGCAAGAAGTTCCGATCCGAACTTAGGATCTGGAAGAATTTTACGTTGACCGATTACGCGTCTTCTAGGCATTTTGTATCTCCGGTTTATTCAGGTTTGCTCTTTCGAGTCAATCACCCAAAACAATAATTATAAATATTTAGTGCTTGGCCTTACTAACGGAATACAATTACCCTTTAGGGCGTTTTGCACCGTATTTAGAACGAGCTTGACGACGATCGCTAACGCCTGCACAGTCAAGTGCACCACGAACAGTGTGAAAACGCACACCTGGTAAATCTTTAACACGACCACCACGGATTAGGATTACACTATGCTCTTGAAGGTTATGACCTTCACCGCCAATGTATGAAGTTACTTCGAAACCGTTAGTTAAACGTACACGTGCTACTTTACGTAACGCCGAGTTTGGTTTCTTAGGTGTAGTTGTATATACGCGAGTACATACACCGCGCTTTTGCGGACACGCTTTTAGTGCAGCTGAGTTACTTTTCGTAACCTTGCTACGGCGTGGCTTACGCACTAGCTGGTTAATAGTTGCCATTTAAATAGCTCCTGAAATTAAAATTACTACTGAAAAAAATAAAAAATCCGCCCTTTATTTACGAGCCTGCATTAAGCACACAAGTAAATGGGTGGCGGAATTTTAATGAGCAAAGTTTAACCTGTCAACCTAAACTAATCGTAAGACAGCATATAACTGCCTTACGATCACTTAATCTATTGATTAAGAACAGTTTATTGATTTCCAGACAAATCAGCATTTAGAGCGTCTGTAAGTGCTTGAGTCGCCTCTTCTGCACTTACTGTTTGCTCTTCTACTACTACTTTGCTTTGTTTACGGCGAGCCATACGTTCTTGATGATACGCAAAACCGGTACCGGCTGGGATCAAACGACCCACAATTACGTTTTCTTTAAGACCGCGAAGCTCATCGCTCTTACCATTCACTGCCGCATCTGTAAGAACACGTGTTGTCTCTTGGAAAGACGCTGCAGAGATGAAAGATTCTGTTGCTAGTGATGCTTTTGTGATACCCATTAACTGGATTTCAAACTTAGCTGGTATCTTACCTTGTTTTTCAAGGTCACGGTTTGCGATATTAACGCGCGCCACTTCGATTTGTTCACCGGCTAAGAAGTCAGTATCACCGCCGTGCATAATGGTACATTTACGTAACATTTGACGGATAATTGTTTCAATGTGCTTGTCATTGATCTTAACGCCTTGCAAACGGTAAACCTCTTGCACTTCGTTAACGATATAGTTAGCAACATGAGTCACACCACGTAGGCGTAAGATGTCATGCGGTGATTCAGGACCATCGGCAATAACTTCACCTTTAGACACTTGCTCACCTTCAAACACGTTAAGTTGACGCCACTTAGGAATCATCTCTTCGTAATGATCACCTTCAGCTGGAGTAATAACTAAACGCTTCTTACCTTTAGTCTCTTTACCGAAGCTAATTGTACCAGTTACTTCAGCTAATATAGCTGGATCTTTTGGCTTACGAGCTTCAAATAAGTCGGCTACGCGTGGTAGACCACCCGTGATATCACGAGTTTTCGAACCTTCTTGCGGAATACGTGCTAACACGTCACCTGGGTTTGCTGTAACGCCGTCAATAACTTCAATCGTAGTGAATGAAGGAAGACGTGTTTCTTGCAGACCGCGCTCTTCACTTTCAATGATAAGCTTTGGTTCTTTCGTATTTACTTTAGCAAGATCTTTTACAACTACACGGGTTAAACCGGTTAGTTCATCAGTCTGTGCTTCAGTATTTGAATCATCGATATCGCTGAACGATACTTTTGACTTATGCTCAAGAACGATTGGGTGACTATGCGGGTCCCAAGTAGCGACGATGTCATTACCTTGAACTTCTGCATTGTCTTGCACTGTTAGTACCGCACCGTAAGGTACTTTATAACGCTCTTTCTCACGACCATGACTATCGATGATAGTAATTTCCGTAGAACGAGAGGTAATAACAATCTTACCGTCTGTGTTTAATACGTACTTAGAGTTATGAAGTTTTAATGTACCGTTAGTTTTAACTTGTACATTATTTTCTGCAGATGCTCTAGATGCCGCACCACCGATGTGGAAGGTACGCATTGTTAACTGTGTACCCGGCTCACCGATTGATTGAGCCGCGATAACACCCACTGATTCACCAGCGTTGATGATGTGACCACGTGCTAGGTCACGACCGTAACAGTTAGCACAAACACCAAAGTCATTATCACATGTGATAACAGAACGTACGCGAACTTCATCTACTGAGTGCTCTTCTAAAAGGTCACACAGTTTTTCGTCAAGCATAACATTACGTTCAACAAGTACAGTATTAGTACCTGGAATTACAATATCTTCAGCAACAACACGACCTAGAACACGTTCGCGAAGTGCTTCTACAACATCACCACCTTCAATAAGCGGTTTCATTGTTAAGCCATCTTCTGTGCCACAGTCATCTTCATTGATTACCAAATCTTGTGCAACGTCTACTAGACGACGCGTTAGGTAACCCGAGTTTGCTGTTTTAAGTGCTGTATCGGCAAGACCTTTACGCGCACCATGCGTTGAGATGAAGTACTGAAGTACGTTTAGACCTTCACGGAAGTTAGCTGTGATTGGCGTCTCGATGATTGAACCATCTGGACGTGCCATTAGACCACGCATACCCGCCAACTGACGAATCTGTGCAGCACTACCACGAGCACCTGAGTCGGCCATCATAAACACTGAGTTAAATGACGGTTGCTCTACTTCTTCACCTTTTGCATTGATAACTGTATCTTTTGACAAGTTAGCCATCATCTCACGTGATAAGTTTTCGTTTACACGTGACCAGATATCGATAACTTTATTGTACTTTTCACCAGCCGTTACAAGACCTGATTGGAATTGTTGGTTGATTTCAGTCACTTCAGCTTCAGCTGATTCAATTATCTGTGCTTTAATCGGTGGGATAACTAAGTCATCAATACCGATAGAAACACCTGACTTCATTGCATAATGGAAACCGGTGTACATAACTTGGTCAGCAAAGATAACTGTATCCTTAAGACCTAGACGACGGTAACACTCATTCAATAAGCCAGAAATCTGCTTTTTACCTAGCGGCTGGTTGATTGACGCAAACGGCATGCCTTTAGGTAAAATTAGAGACAGAATTGCACGACCAACAGTTGTATCGATAACAGTCACAGTGTCTTCTACTATGCCGTCTTCGTTTTTAACTGATTGGCTAATACGTACTTTCACGATTGCGTGAAGGTCTGCATTGCCGCTGCGGTATGCTTTTTCTGCTTCTTTTGGATCTTTAAATATCGCGCCTTCGCCTTTAGCGTTAATGCGGTCACGAGTCATGTAATAAAGACCCAATACAACATCCTGTGAAGGAACGATGATTGGCTCACCATTCGCAGGAGATAGAATGTTGTTTGTTGACATCATTAAGGCACGAGCTTCAAGCTGTGCTTCGATTGTTAACGGTACGTGTACCGCCATTTGGTCACCATCGAAATCGGCGTTGTAGGCCGCACATACTAATGGATGCAAATGAATCGCTTTACCTTCGATAAGCACAGGTTCAAACGCTTGGATACCCAAACGGTGAAGTGTTGGTGCACGGTTAAGTAATACTGGATGTTCACGAATTACTTCGTCAAGTACATCCCATACTTCCGGAACTTCACGTTCAACCATCTTCTTAGCTGCTTTGATTGTCGTAGCCATGCCGCGACGCTCTAATTTGCCATAGATGAATGGTTTGAATAACTCTAGTGCCATCTTCTTAGGAAGACCACATTGGTGAAGCTTAAGTGTAGGACCTACTGTGATTACAGAACGGCCTGAATAATCTACACGCTTACCAAGTAAGTTCTGACGGAAACGACCTTGCTTACCCTTGATCATATCAGCAAGAGATTTAAGAGGACGTTTGTTAGAACCTGTAATTGCACGACCACGACGACCGTTATCAAGTAGCGCATCTACCGCTTCTTGTAACATACGTTTTTCGTTGCGTACAATAATGTCTGGTGCTGCTAAATCTAGTAGACGCTTAAGACGGTTATTACGGTTAATAACACGACGGTAAAGGTCGTTTAGATCAGATGTCGCAAAACGACCACCGTCTAATGGTACTAATGGACGTAGATCAGGTGGCAATACTGGAAGTACTGTCATGATCATCCACTCAGGGTTATTACCTGATTGGTGGAACGATTCCATTAACTTAAGACGTTTAGTGATTTTTTTACGCTTAGTTTCAGAGTTAATTGTTGGTAACTCTTCACGCATCTCAGCAATTAATTGAGCAAGATCAAGTTCACGAAGCAAGTCTAAAACTGCTTCAGCACCCATCTTCGCTTCAAATTCATCACCGTGCTCTTCTAGTGAATCTAAGTATTCTTCTTCACCTAATAGTTGACCACGCTCAAGCGTTGTCATACCAGGCTCAGTTACTACGAATGATTCGAAGTAAAGAACACGTTCAATATCACGAAGCGTCATATCTAGCATTAAGCCAATACGTGACGGTAATGATTTTAAAAACCATATATGTGCAACTGGGCTCGCAAGGTCGATATGACCCATACGATCGCGTCGCACTTTAGTGA
Source organism: Pseudoalteromonas sp. SG43-3 (assembly GCF_014164385.1). Taxonomy (NCBI): domain Bacteria; kingdom Pseudomonadati; phylum Pseudomonadota; class Gammaproteobacteria; order Alteromonadales; family Pseudoalteromonadaceae; genus Pseudoalteromonas; species Pseudoalteromonas sp. SG43-3. The sequence goes on along the minus strand of NZ_JACJFC010000012.1, from coordinate 129,161 downwards.
GTGTTACTTCAACGCCACACTTTTCACAGATCACACCACGGTGTTTAAGGCGTTTATATTTACCACATAAACACTCATAATCTTTCACTGGGCCGAAAATACGGGCACAGAATAAGCCGTCGCGCTCAGGCTTGAAAGTACGGTAGTTAATAGTCTCAGGTTTCTTTACTTCACCGTATGACCATGAACGAACCATGTCTGGTGAAGCAAGACCAATGCGAATTGCATCGAATTCTTCGGTCTTATTTTGTTGCTTCAGAAACTTAAGTAAGTCTTTCACCTTAGCTCTCCTGTCGGAGTTAATCTTGAGGACGGATAGTCTCGTCCCTACATTCTATTCAGCCGTAACAGATGCTGCAGCGTTAACTGCAGCATCTAATTGGCTTAATTTTCTTCCAACTCGATGTTGATACCCAGTGAGCGGATTTCTTTCAACAATACATTGAACGATTCTGGCATACCTGGTTCCATTTTATGGTTACCATCAACGATGTTTTTATACATCTTAGTACGACCGTTCACGTCATCCGATTTCACTGTTAGCATTTCTTGTAGAGTGTAAGCAGCACCGTAAGCTTCAAGTGCCCATACTTCCATCTCACCAAAACGCTGGCCACCGAACTGTGCTTTACCACCCAGCGGCTGCTGAGTAACAAGGCTGTAAGAACCAGTAGAACGTGCGTGCATCTTATCATCAACCAAGTGGTTAAGTTTAAGCATGTACATGTAACCAACAGTTACTTGACGTTCAAACTGATCGCCAGTACGGCCATCATAAAGTGTAACCTGACCACTTCGAGGATATCCACCAAGCTCAAGCATGTCTTTGATTTCGCTTTCTTTCGCGCCATCAAATGCAGGAGTAGCTATTGGTAAACCACCTTTTAAGTTTTCAGCTAGACGACGAATTTCGTCATCAGTGAAGCTAGCAATGTCTACAACTTGGCGAGATTCACCAATTTCGTAAGCTTGCTTGATGAATTCACGTAGCTCATGAAGCTCACGTTGTTCTTTCATCATCTCTTCAATACGTTCACCGATACCACGTGCAGCAAGACCCATATGTGTTTCAAGGATCTGACCGATGTTCATACGCGATGGTACACCTAGTGGATTCAATACGATATCTACCGTACGACCTTTGTCATCGTAAGGCATATCTTCTACTGGTACGATAGTCGAGATAACACCTTTGTTACCGTGACGACCCGCCATTTTATCACCCGGTTGGATACGACGTTTAACAGCTAGGTATACTTTAACAATCTTAAGTACGCCCGGTGCTAAATCATCACCTTGGGTAATTTTACGACGTTTGTTTTCAAACTTTTTATCGTATTCAGCTTTAAGCTCATCGTACTGTGCAGCTAGTTGCTCAAGCTCAGCTTGCTTGTCTTCTTCAGCAAGGCTTTGCGTAAGTACTTTTTCAGCATTAAGAGATGCAAGTTTTTCTTCATCAAAACCAGCAGCTATAAGTAGCTTGCGTGCACGGTCTAAAACGCCTGCTTCTAAAATACGGAACTCTTCGTTGAAGTCTTTCTTCGCTTCGCGAAGCTGCATATCTTCAACTTCTAACGCACGTTTATCTTTTTCAACACCATCACGGGTGAAAACTTGCACGTCAATTACAGTACCAGTTACAGAGTTTGGTACACGTAAAGAGCTGTCTTTAACGTCAGACGCTTTTTCGCCGAAGATAGCACGTAGTAGCTTCTCTTCAGGTGTAAGCTGTGTCTCGCCTTTAGGAGTCACTTTACCTACTAGGATATCGCCGCCTTTAACTTCAGCACCAATATATACAACGCCTGATTCATCAAGCTTGCCTAGCGCAGATTCACCCACATTCGGGATATCTGCAGTGATCTCTTCAGGACCTAATTTAGTATCACGGGCAACACACTGTAGTTCTTGAATATGGATAGTCGTTAGACGATCTTCTTCAACTACGCGCTCTGATAACAAGATTGAATCTTCGAAGTTGTAACCGTTCCATGGCATGAATGCCACGCGAAGGTTTTGACCAAGGGCTAAGTCACCTAAGTCAGTCGAAGGACCATCTGCTAACACGTCACCACGAGTAACCGGTTCGCCAACCATACAAGTTGGTTTTTGGTTAATACATGTATTTTGGTTAGAACGTGTGTATTTGGTTAAGTTGTAGATGTCGATGCCCGCTTCACCTGGGATGCGTTCTTCTTCATGTACATTTACAACGATGCGACTTGCGTCAGCATACATAACTTCACCACCACGTTTAGCAACGATAGTTACACCAGAGTCTTTCGCTAGTGTTAACTCAATACCAGTACCTACTAACGGTTTATCCGCTTTCAATGTTGGTACTGCTTGGCGTTGCATGTTTGAACCCATCAATGCACGGTTAGCATCATCGTGTTCTAGAAACGGGATAAGTGCTGCCGCTACAGAGATCACCTGTTGTGGTGATACATCCATATACTGCTGGTCCATGCGACCCATAAAGGTAGATTCACCTTTGTGACGACATGGAATAAGTTCATCAACAAACTCATTGGTTTCAGTTAAGTTTGAGTTCGCCTGTGCGATAACAAACTGACCTTCTTCAATGGCTGATAAGTAATCAACTTCATCAGTTACAACACCATCTACCACTTTGCGGTAAGGTGTTTCTAAGAAACCGTAGTCATTTGTACGTGCGTACGTAGACAACGAGTTAATTAGACCGATGTTTGGACCCTCAGGAGTCTCGATTGGACATACGCGACCATAGTGAGTTACGTGAACGTCACGTACTTCAAAGCCTGCGCGTTCACGAGTTAAACCGCCCGGACCTAATGCAGAGATACGACGTTTATGCGTAACTTCTGATAGTGGGTTATTTTGGTCCATAAACTGTGATAACTGAGACGAGCCGAAGAACTCTTTAACCGCTGCCGAAATAGGCTTAGCGTTAATAAGATCTTGTGGCATTATCGCGTCAAGGTCACCTAAGCTTAAACGCTCACGTACAGCACGTTCAACACGTACTAGACCAACACGGAATTGGTTCTCAGCCATTTCGCCAACACTACGTATACGACGGTTGCCTAAGTGATCGATATCATCAACATCGCCTTGACCGTTACGAATAGCAATTAATACTTTCATAACAGACACGATGTCTTCTTTGCTTAATGTGCCTGGGCCTGTGTCTGTATCGTAACCAACACGGCTATTGAACTTCATACGACCTACAGTAGATAAGTCATAACGCTCTTCAGAGAAGAACAAGTTCTGGAATAAGGCTTCAGCCGCGTCTTTCGTCGGTGGCTCGCCTGGGCGCATCATGCGGTAAATTTCTACTAGTGCTTCTAAACGGCTGCTTGAAGAGTCAATGTTCAATGTATTTGACATGTAAGCACCGCTGTCCACTTCATTGATATATAAAGTATCAATTTTAGTGTGACCGGCTTTAACCAATTCAGCCATTAGCTCTAGAGTTAGCTCGTCATTTGCATTTGCAATAACTTCACCAGTTGACTCATCAACATAGTTTTTAGCTACAATACGGCCAATGATGTACTCATGTGGTACTTCTAATTGCTTAATGCCTTTCTTCTCGATGCTCTTGATGTGGCGAGCCGTAACACGACGACCGCTTTCAACAAATACTTCACCGTCTTCGCTCTTGATATCAAAAGCGGCAGTTTCACCACGTAAACGCGAAGGTACAAGTTCCATAAGAACTTTACCATTCGTTACTTCAAACGTAGTGTTATCGAAGAACATATCTAGGATTTCTTCGCTAGAATACTCTAGTGCACGTAGGATGATAGACGCCGGTAATTTACGACGGCGGTCAATACGTACATATAAGTTATCTTTTGCATCAAATTCGAAGTCTAACCATGAACCACGGTAAGGTATAACGCGTGCGTTATATAATACTTTACCCGATGAATGGGTTTTACCGCGGTCGTTATCAAAGAATACACCAGGGCTACGGTGTAGCTGAGAAACGATAACACGCTCTGTACCATTGATTACAAAAGTACCGGTATCTGTCATGAGCGGAATTTCGCCCATGTAAACTTCTTGCTCTTTAATGTCTTTAACTGTGCCTGGTGCTTCTTTGTCCATAACAACAAGACGCAGTTTCACGCGAAGTGGAGCAGAATAAGTCACACCGCGAATTTGACATTCTTTTACATCGAAAACTGGCTCACCAATACGGTAACTTACGTATTGAAGCTCAGAATTTCCCGAGTAGCTTTTAATAGGGAACACAGAACGGAAGGCAGCTTCCAAACCATGATCGCCATCAGCGTCCGGCACTAAGAATTTTTTAAACGATTCTAACTGTGTAGACAGTAAAAAAGGTATATCCAAAACTTGTGGACGTTTACCAAAATCCTTACGGATACGTTTCTTTTCAGAATAAGAGTAAGCCATGGGGTTCCTCAGCTTGCTGATCTTTGACCCGACCTGTTCTTGTAAGAACAGACTTAACTGGCAGCTATGCCAAGATTTTACAACATTTAACTGTTGTTCTAATTAGATCCCACTTTAACACTAGCAAACTATAAAGCGTTGAAAGTAAAGAAAAAATCAGATTTTATTTGAACTAAAAGAGTGCATCACTCTATAGCGCAAAAAGGCCGGTGATTAAATAATCACCAGCCCTTGCCTGATTTCTCAGGCAGCGAACTTAGCAAAAGCTAAATTACTTAACCTCAACTTCAGCACCAGCTTCAGTAAGATCTTTTGCAAGTGCTTCAGCTTCTTCTTTAGATACACCTTCTTTAACAGGTGTAGGAGCAGCTTCAACAAGAGCTTTCGCTTCTTTAAGGCCAAGGCCAGTTGCGCTACGAACAGCTTTGATTGCAGAAACCTTGTTAGCGCCAGCGCCAGTAAGGATTACGTCAAATTCTGTTTTCTCTTCAGCAGCTTCAGCAGCTGGACCAGCTACCATTGCAGCTGCAGCAGTTACGCCGAATTTTTCTTCCATTGCTTCGATAAGAGCAACAACGTCCATTACTGACATTTCAGCAATTGCGTCAAGGATTTGGTCTTTAGATACAGACATTACAAATTTCCTAATAATTAACGGACATTAAGTCCAAATAAATTTTACACCGAAAGTGAGATTAAACAGCTTAAAATTAAGCAGCTTGCTCTTCTTTCTGTACACGTACTGCTTCAATTGTTTTACACAATTTGCCAGCAGACGCTTCTTTCATAGCACTCATTAAGCGTGCAACAGCTTCATCGTATGTAGGTAATGTAGCAAGCATTGCTGCATCAACAACATTTCCTTCAAAAGCGGCCGTTTTAAGCTCGAATTTCTCATTCTTTTTCGCGAAATCTGAAAAGATACGCGCAGCAGCACCTGGGTGCTCTGATGAGAAAGCGATTAAGCTTGGACCAACAAATGAATCAGAAAGACACTCAAAATCTGTTCCTTCAAGAGCACGTTTTGCTAAAGTGTTACGGACAACTTTCATCCAAACACCATTTGCACGAGCTTCTTTACGAAGGGCAGTGATTGCGCCAACTGTTACACCACGAGAATCTGCAACAACTGCAGATAGAGCACCATTGGCTGCTTCGTTGACTTCAGCAACTATTGCTTTTTTGCCTTGAAGATTTAAAGCCATGGGTGTTACTCCTGGTTTAATGGGGGTACCGATTATCGGATTCCCCTGTTCTACTCTTCCCTACCAAACAAGGTAGAGATGCTTTTTACGGCGAGAGCCAGAAGGATTAGGAAAAATCTATCTGGGGTCTACACCGTCTACGTAGGTGAATATTAAGGCCGAAGCCACCTACGGTCTTGGACGGAAGCCCAATTTATCGTTAACCCCAAAGGCTTAACGAAATTATGGACTTCAACCCGAATTCTTTACTTTGCAAATTAATAAATTAATCAACAAAATGGCGCGAAATTATAGTACAAATTTCACGCCATGTAAACACTCAATTAAGCAACAATAGTGCTTAAAGTGTTTTGGTCAACAGAAACACCTGCGCCCATTGTTGTAGAGATAGTTACTTTCTTCAAGTAAACACCTTTAGCTTGAGAAGGTTTAGCCTTCTTAAGCGCAACAATTAGAGCTTCAAGGTTTTGTTGTAACTGCTCTGCAGTGAAATCAACCTTACCAATAGTAGTATGGATGATGCCATTTTTGTCATTACGGTAACGTACTTGACCTGCTTTAGCATTTTTAACTGCTTCTGCAACGTTAGGCGTTACAGTACCAGTTTTAGGGTTTGGCATTAGACCACGTGGGCCTAAGATTTGACCTAGTTGACCAACAACACGCATAGCGTCTGGTGATGCAACAACAACGTCAAAGTTCATCTCGCCTTTTTTAACTAGTTCAGCAAGATCTTCCATACCTACTAATTCAGCACCGGCTTCTTTTGCAGCTTCTGCATTAGCGCCTTGTGTGAATACAGCAACACGAACGTCACGACCAGTACCGTTAGGTAGTACAGTAGCACCACGAACGTTTTGATCAGATTTACGAGCATCGATACCAAGGTTAACGGCAACGTCAACACTTTCTACGAATTTAGCTGTCGCTAACTCTTTTAAAAGAGCAACTGCTTCATTGATTTCGTAATCTTTAGTTACTTCCACTTTTTCGCGGATAGTACGCATACGTTTAGTTAATTTAGCCATTTCTTAGTCCTCTACGTTCAAGCCCATCGCACGCGCAGAACCTGCGATAGTGCGAACCGCTGCGTCCATATCGGCAGCTGTAAGGTCAGTTCGTTTTGTCTCAACAATTTCTTCAAGTTGAGCACGAGTTACTGTGCCTACTTTATCAGTGTTAGGACGGCCTGAGCCTGACTTGATACCAGCAGCTTTCTTAAGTAAGTAAGCAGCAGGTGGCGTTTTCATGTCGAACGTAAATGAACGGTCACCGTAAACAGAGATCACTACAGGAACTGGAGCGCCTTTTTCGATAGACTCTGTACGTGCGTTAAACGCTTTACAGAATTCCATGATGTTTACACCGTGTTGACCTAGTGCAGGACCTACTGGAGGACTAGGATTAGCCATACCAGCGGCAACTTGTAGCTTGATTAGAGCTTCAACTTTTTTAGCCATTATAAATACCTCATTTGGTGGGTCTCAGCCTTGTGCGCGCGAGGACGCGTACTCTAACGGCTTCCCAGTTTAAAAATTGGTTTCGTACTTTTTGCACAGTAAAAAATAAATTTTACCTTAATACAAAAAGGCCGCTGATTATAAGTTAATCAGCGGCCTTTTTCAAGCTTCATGCCAAAATTTAAATAAAAATTAGCGAAGCTTTTTTAATCAATTACTTATCTTGCTCAACTTGACCGAATTCAAGCTCAACTGGCGTAGAACGACCAAAAATAAGTACAGATACTTTTACGCGGCTCTTTTCGTAGTCAACTTCTTCAACTACACCACTGAAATCTGCAAATGGACCATCTGTAACGCGTACAACTTCACCTGGTTCAAATAATGTAGCAGGTTTAGGTGCTTCAGCATTTTCTTGTAGGCGATTAAGAATGCGCTCAGCTTCTTTAGGGCTGATAGGAGCAGGACGATCAGACGTACCACCAATAAAGCCCATAACGCGTTCTGTGCTGTTCACTAAGTGCCAGCTTGCGTCATTCATATCCATTTGTACTAATACATAACCTGGGAAGAATTTACGCTCAGATTTACGCTTTTGGCCAGCGCGCATCTCAACAACTTCTTCAGTTGGTACTAATATCTCACCAAAGCTCGATTCTAGACCTTCGATTTTAATATGTTCAATTAACGTTTGAGCTACACGCTTTTCGTAACCAGAAAAGGCCTGTACTACATACCAACGTAACTTAATTTCTTTGTTCTCGTTCTCATCCGACATGGGATCAGATCTCCAATCCAGTTAAAAAGCCTACAGCGCGGAATAAAATGCCATCTAATCCCCAAAGGATAAGTGCCATAATCACTGTTGCAACCATTACAATTAATGTCGTGTGGGTAGTTTCTTGGCGCGTTGGCCAAATAACTTTGCGTACTTCAATTCGAGCTTCTTTAGCGAAAGCAAGAAAGTTACGTCCCTTAAATGTTTGCGAGGCAATTGCTAATCCGGCCGCTATTGCAACAACAACGCCAATAGCACGTAGTAATACAGATTGATCTGCATACATGTGATTACCAACAACTGCGCCTGCAAGTAGCGCGATTGCTACTAACCACTTTACTGACTCCATCGCACTTGATGGTGTTTCTACATTCGTGCTCATAATATTATTACCTTAACTACAGACACAACAACCCTACACTACGGCAGGGTTAATCCATTAAAATCTAAACTTAAAAACAGACTTAATTTAAACCGGTTTTTAATCTCAGACTACTCAAATAACAAGTAAAACTGGCAGGGGCGGAGAGATTCGAACTCCCAACCATCGGTTTTGGAGACCGCTGTTCTACCAATTGGAACTACGCCCCTGCAAAGTGGATGCCTATTATACTTACGCAGTTCATTAACACAAGCCTAAAAGATACCCACATTGGAAAATCTAATTAATTAATTACATTATTGTTTAAACTGCTAATAATTTAATCGGTTAGATAAACCTACAATCCAAAGATATTGATTATTTCCCTATGGTTTTATAAACGTCACTTAACAAGCTTGAAGCGCCAAACCTAAATGTATTTGCTTGCAAATAATCATCACCCATTATTGCGCGTGCTAGCGCTAAATAATCACTAGCATCGGCCACTGTTTTAACACCGCCAGCCGCTTTAAAGCCCACACGTTTATTTGAGTTTTTAATGGCTGTTAGCATAGTTTTTGTTGATTCAAGCGTGGCATTTACAGCTACTTTACCCGTACTGGTTTTTACAAAATCAGCACCGCCTTCAATTGCAAGCTCCGTGGCTTGAGTAATAAGCGCGTCGGTTTTTAGCTCGCCGCTTTCTATTATTACTTTAAGCTGCGCGCGCGACCCACACGCTTTTTTACTTTCGCTTACATAGCTAAGTACAGTTTGAGCATCGCCCGCTATTAGTTTTTTATAAGGAATAACCAAATCAATTTCGTCTGCGCCGCGCTCTATAGCAATAAGTGTTTCGTTAATTACATCACTCAGTGGTGCATCACCTGTTGGAAAGTTAGTAACTGTTGCGACTTTAACATGGTTAAGCTCACGCGCTGCGAGTGCTATTTTTGCATCATCAACAAAGTCGCTATAAACACATACAGCGGCAGGCGTGCCTAAGGTAGGATTTATGCTATCAACAAGTGCTTGAATGCTTTTGGTGGTATCGCTGGTGTTTAAGCTTGTTAAATCCATCAGTGCGACTGCTAATGCGGCATCTTTTTGGTGTTGTGTCATTAGAGCTCCGTTGCTTATGTAATACCAATTTTATTAAAAACATGATCATTTTAGCGTATTAAATAACGCACTAACTACGTTAAAAACTATTTATATAGAACAACTATGTATCATAATTTTAGCCTTGCTATTGAGCTATTTTCTCGTCGCTATAATAGATCACTAATTTAATGCAATTGGTATAAGTACAAAATTTGATATGCATCCATATTAACAAATTAAACCAAACTCGCTATAGCTCATAACCAAACACTATAAGCTGGTTATTTTACTTGTAACTCGGCGCAATCCCTTGTTAACTAGCTCTTAGGCCTAAAAAGCCCACCTATTATAACTTTTGGTTATATCAACTTGGTTTTAATTATTTTTTACTTATTGATAGCCGCTATATTCTGCATATCAGAATAAAGCGTTTTCTTATATTTGAATTTGTTTAGGGGTCTTATTAACGTGCAGTATTTACCTATCTTTACCAAACTCGACAACAAACCAGTATTGGTTGTTGGCGGTGGAGAGGTCGCTTTACGCAAATGTCGCGCGTTTTTAAAAGCGAGAGCAAGCGTTACTTTAGTAGCACCTTGGTTTTGCGACGAACTAAAAGAGCATGCACATAATAATGAAGTAACGCTTATTGATGCTTATTTTGATGAATCGCACCTTGATGGCAAAATGCTTGTTATTGCAGCAACCGACCGCGATGAAGTAAACAACAACGTATTTGAACTTGCCAATGCCCGCAATGTGTTTGTAAACGTGGTTGATGACCAACCTAAATGTACGTTTATATTCCCATCCATTGTTGACCGTGACCCAATTACGATTGCTATATCAAGTGCTGGCACAGCGCCCGTACTTGCACGTCGCTTACGCGAAAAGCTCGAAACTCTTATTCCACATCATATTGGCCCACTTGCAACACTTGTCGGTGGCTTTAGAGACAAAGTAAAAAAACGCTTTAAGCATTTTTCAGACCGCCGCCAATTTTGGGAAGGCGTGTTCGACTCATCTGTTGTGAGTAAAGTACAAACCGGCGATACCCAAGCCGCACAGCAGCAACTAGAGCAAATGCTAGATGCAAAAGCAGAACCTGAAGGCGAAGTATATGTAGTAGGTGCAGGCCCTGGCGATCCAGAGCTTTTAACACTTAAAGCACTGCAACTTATGCAACAAGCCGACGTCGTCGTTTATGACTTTTTAGTCTCTGACGAAATTATGGAATTAGTGCGCCGTGATGCTGACCTTATTTGTGTAGGTAAACGCTTAGGCGATCATAGTGTTGTTCAAGAAGATACCAACCAAATGTTGGTCGACCTTGCTAAACAAGGCAAAAAAGTGTGCCGCATTAAAGGTGGTGACCCGTTTATTTATGGCCGTGGTGGCGAAGAAGTACAAGTACTGGCTGCTAACAATGTAAATTATCAAATTGTACCGGGAATTACAGCTGCTGCAGGTTGTAGTGCGTATGCGGGTATTCCGCTTACGCATCGTGACCATGCACAAGCCATTCAATTTGTAACGGGCCACTGTAAAAAAGACGGTCAAGAACTTGATTGGCAATCACTGGCAAAAGCAAATCAAACGCTTGCTATTTACATGGGCGTAATTAAATCGCCGCACATACAAAGCGAGCTTTTAAAGCATGGCCGCAAAGCCGACACACCTGTTGCCATTATCGAAAACGGTACACGTAAAAATCAGCGTGTAGTAACAGGCCAATTAGGCGAACTTGCCGACTTAATTGAACGCAACAGCATTATATCGCCTGCGCTACTCATTATTGGTGAAGTAGCCGCCCTGCACTCGCAACTAGCGTGGTTTGGGAAAAACGAACAAACAAGCAGCTTTGCACAGCCGCTAACAGATGTATCAAATACATAACCGAATTTTAAATTTGTAACTTTTAATCATTTTAGTAGGACGACTAACAATGGCTTTAACTCACCTTCAGCAACTTGAAGCTGAAAGTATCAAAATCATGCGCGAAGTCGCCGCTGAGTTTGAGAACCCAGTAATGCTTTACTCTATTGGTAAAGATTCGTCGGTACTTTTGCACTTAGCGCGTAAAGCATTTTACCCTGCAAAAATTCCGTTTCCGTTATTACACGTAGACACCAACTGGAAGTTTCGTGAAATGATTGAGTTTCGCGACCGTATAGCTAAAGAATACGGCTTTGATCTACTGGTACACAAAAACCCAGAAGGCATTGAAATGGGCGTAGGCCCGTTTACGCATGGCTCAGGTAAACATACCGACATAATGAAAACCCAAGGCTTAAAACAAGCACTTGATAAATACGGCTTTGATGCTGCATTTGGTGGCGCACGCCGCGACGAAGAGAAGTCACGCGCAAAAGAGCGTGTTTATTCGTTCCGCGACAAACACCACCGTTGGGACCCTAAAAACCAACGCCCAGAGCTTTGGAATACCTACAACAGCCAAGTTAATCCGGGTGAGAGCATTCGTGTTTTCCCATTATCTAACTGGACTGAGCTTGATATTTGGCAATACATTTATCAAGAAAACATCGAAATGGTGCCATTGTACCTAGCTAAAGATCGCCCAGTAGTTGAGCGCGACGGTACTTTAATTATGGTTGACGATGAGCGTATGCCTCTTAATGAAGGTGAAGTACCGCAAATGAAATCTGTACGTTTTCGTACATTAGGCTGCTACCCACTTACCGGTGCAGTTGAATCAACAGCCAGTACTTTAACCGAAATCATCGAAGAAATGCTGCTATCTACGTCATCTGAACGTGAAGGTCGTGTTATTGACCATGATTCAGCCGGCTCAATGGAGAAGAAAAAACGTGAGGGGTATTTTTAATGTCTAGCCTAAATAACGATACATTTAACGAAGTAAAAGAAATAGGCATAGACGCCTACCTAGCACGCCAACAAGACAAAAGCTTATTACGCATGCTTACTTGTGGCAGCGTAGATGACGGTAAATCAACATTGATTGGCCGCCTACTGCACGACAGCCACCAAATTTATGAAGATCAGCTAGCAGCCCTTCATAAAGATAACGAAAAAGTAGGTAACGCAGGTGAAGATCTTGACCTTGCTTTATTAGTTGATGGCCTACAAGCTGAGCGTGAACAAGGCATTACCATTGACGTAGCGTACCGTTACTTTTCAACGGCTAAGCGTAAATTTATTATTGCCGACACACCTGGGCACGAGCAATACACGCGCAACATGGTAACCGGTGCATCAACAAGCGATGTCGCCATTATTTTGGTTGATGCGCGTTACGGCGTACAAGTACAAACTAAGCGCCATAGCTTTATTTGTGACTCGCTGGGCATTAAGCAGTTTGTTGTTGCCGTTAATAAAATGGATATCGTTGATTTTGACGAAACCGTGTATGAAAAAATTAAGGCCGATTACCTTAAATTTGCTGAGCAACTTAACGTATCAAACATTAAGTTTGTGCCTATGTCGGCGCTTAAAGGCGACAACGTAGTAACACGCTCTGCACATACACCGTATTACACCGACAAGCCGCTACTAGAGTTACTAGAAGATTCGCCAGCAGCCGAAATAGATACAGGCTTTGAAGCGCGCCTACCGGTGCAATATGTCGTGCGTCCTAACTTAAACTTCCGTGGTTTTCAGGGCACACTGACATCGGGCAAGATGCACGTAGGCGATGCTATAAGAGTATTACCGTCGGGTAAAACATCAAGCATTAAAGAAATTGTTACCTTTGATGGCAACCTAGGCAGCGCCGAAGCAGGCCAAGCAATTACCGTTACCCTAAATAACGAAATTGATATTAGCCGAGGAGATGTAATCGTACCTGCAAATTCAACGGCCGCTGTAACTAACCAGTTGCAAGCTAAAATTGTGTGGATGCATGAATCGCCATTAGTGTTAGGTAAAAGCTATAACCTAAAACTAGGTAGCAAAAACACCTCAGCTATTGTTAAAAAGATTGACTACACAATTGATGTAAACACGCTTGAGCACGGCACTAGCGACTCACTGCAGTTGAACGAAATTGCGATTGTAACGCTTGAACTAACCGAAACTATTTTGGCAGACGAGTACCACAGCAATCACGAAACAGGCTCGTTTATCCTAATCGATCGCTTATCAAACCTAACTGTTGCTGCCGGTATGATTGAGCAAGTACTGCAAAGCCAAACAAAGCAAAGTAACTTTAGCGAATTTGAAGTTGAATTTAACAGCTTAGTACGCAAGCACTTCCCGCATTGGCAAGCGCTTGATATTTCTAAGTTATAAGTTAACTTTAGCCTGTTAGGAATTTAAAAGCATGGTAGAACAGCTCGTTTTAACAGGCATTATGCTTACCTTAGTCGGGTGCCTTTTTGGCACCCGTATTAATCCAGCATGGTTATTTGTAAGCGCTATTGGCACCAGCTACTTAGCAGGGCTAATCGATCTTGAAAGTATGCTAGTTAACTACGCTAACCCGTCGCTTATCACTTTAGTACTATTGGTGTTAGTGTCGACAGCAATAGAAAAAACCACCCTAATTCAAAAGTTAGCGCAATCGCTATCTAAAGGTAGTTTAGTAAAATCGGTAACAAAATTGGGGTTATCAACCGCCTTTTTATCGTCGTTCACTAACAATACCGCCGTTGTTGCATCGCTTATTACCGCGATAAAAGACAATCCTAATCACTCCCCTTCAAAGCTATTATTACCGCTGTCGTACACTGCTATTTTGGGCGGCACTATCACGCTTATTGGTACATCAACCAACTTAATCGTTAATGGCTTTGCAGTAGATGCGGGTATGGAACCGCTGGGCTTTTTTGACTTTACCTTAGTGGGTTTAGGCGCGTTAAGCGTAGGCCTAATTACCATTTTAGTGATGCTTAAATACTTACCCGACAACGGTAAAAGCGACCAAGAAGTCGTGCCTTTTTACCTAGAAGGTAAAGTACAAGCAAGCTCAAAATTAATAGGCCAAACCGTAGAAGAAAACGGCCTACGTGATTTAAAAGACTTATTCCTTGCTGAAATCATTCGCGATGGCAGCCGCATTTGCGCAGTCACCCCGCTGCAAATTATTCAAAAAGACGACGTGCTGCTGTTTGTAGGTGACATAAAATCGGTGCCATTACTTACCCGTTTCGACGGCCTAAAAGTAGTACACGAAAATCATCAAAAAGACATAGAACACTTAGTAGAAGTAGTTGTAAGTCAATCTTCAAAATTTATTGGTAAAACCGTAAAAGAAGCCCGCTTTAGAGAGCAGTTTCATGCAGCCGTTATTGCCATTCGCCGTGGACACGACCGCTTACAGGGCGGCCTTGGGCAAGTGCAATTACAAGCTGGCGACTCACTTATACTCGCACCAGGCAAAAATTTTTACACTTTGCCTAATTTAAAGCGCGAATTTGTGTATATTTCAGGGTTTGACTTACAAGCCCACCTTGCACCTAAGCAATCAAATATTGTGCTACTAAGCTTTGCTGCAGTACTGGGTTTAAGCATTATTGGCATAGTGCCGCTGGTTAAAGGCTTATTAGTATTACTGATTGGCTTAATGCTCAGCGGCACCATAAAACTTAACGAAGTAAAACGCCGTTTTCCTATCGAGTTATTGGTGGTTGTAGGTAGCGCCATTGGCCTTGCTAAATTAATGATAGGCACCGGACTTGCCGGGCAAATATCCGACGCCATGTTTATGGTACTTGGGGATTTTGGCCCGTACGGCGCGTTTATAGCTATATTTTTAATGACCGTATTATTTACCGAGCTTATAACTAACAACGCAGCAGCTGCCTTATCGTTCCCTGTTGCTTACTCGCTCGCGGTTGGTTTTAATGTAGACCCACTACCGTTTATTATGGCGGTTGCCTTTGGCGCATCAGCCAGCTTTATATCGCCATTTGGGTATCAAACTAATCTAATGGTTTATAGCGCGGGTAACTATCGCTTAAAAGATTACATAGTGATGGGCTTACCCCTTTCTATTATTTATTCAATCACGGTATTAACCTTGATCCCGCTGGTATTTCCGTTTTAATACCTGCGCTCACAGCATAAGAGACTCTCACTATGGATGAAAATATAGTTTGGCATAACTACGCAACGACAAAAGCACAGCGTAGTGAGCAAAAAAAACATAAGCCCGCTATTTTATGGTTTACCGGCTTTTCAGGCTCTGGCAAAAGCACCGTAGCAAACGCACTAGAAGCGGCGCTTAACCAGCAAGGTACGCACACTTACCTGCTCGATGGCGACAACGTACGCCACGGTTTGTGTAAAGATCTAGGCTTTAGCGACGAAGACCGCATTGAAAACATACGCCGTGTAGGCGAAACCGCAAAACTAATGACCGACGCTGGCTTGTTAGTACTTACTGCGTTTATATCGCCTTTTAGAGCAGAACGCGACATGGTGCGCAGCTTAGTAGACGAAGGCGAATTTATCGAAGTCTTTATCGATACCCCACTTGATGTATGCGAAAGCCGCGATCCAAAAGGCTTATACAAAAAAGCCCGCGCTGGAGAGATAAAACACTTCACAGGTATCGATTCAAACTACGAAGTGCCAAACAATCCAGAAATAATTTTAGATACAAGTAAAAACACCCTAGACCAATCGGTTACACAACTGATAACGTATCTAAAACAAAAGCACATAATATAGGTTAACCCCATGAATCAAACCGAACTGCTAGAAGAAACCCTCATCCTTGCCCGCAAAGCAGGCCAAGCGATAATGGGAATTTACGAAAAGGATTTTAACGTTGAGTACAAAGCCGATGAAAGCCCCGTAACCGACGCCGATTTAGCAGCTCATAAACTGATTGTGGCAGGGCTTCAACAGCTCACACCTGATATTCCAATACTCAGTGAAGAAAACGCCGACATAAGCTGGGATCTACGCCAAACGTGGAAAAGCTACTGGTTAGTTGATCCAATCGACGGCACTAAAGAATTTATTAAAAAGAACGGTGAATTTACCGTAAACATCGCCCTAATTAAAAACGGCATTCCTATTTTAGCCGTAGTAGATGCACCTGCCCTTGGCGTATCGTACTTAGCTGCCGAAGCCATTGGCGCATTTAAAGATAAAGGCGATGAGCGAATTGAGCTTAAAGTAACGACTAAACCTAACAAAGGGTTAATTCGAGTTGTAGGCAGCCGCTCGCACCCATCACCCGATTTAGCCGAGTTTGTAAAACGCTTTGATGAGGTTGAAATGGTGTCTAAAGGCAGCTCACTAAAGCTGTGTTTAGTCGCCGAAGGCAGCGCCGATATTTACCCGCGCTTAGGTCCAACTTGCGAATGGGATACAGGCGCAGGCCATGCCATCGCCGAAATAGCCGGTGCTAAAGTCACTAAGCTTGATGGCAGCCCGCTTATTTATAACACCAAAGATGAATACTTAAATCCGTATTTTGTGGTTTCGGCTTTAGAGGGATAAGAGCAGTTTTGAGTGGTTAGCTATCAGTTGTTAAAAAGACAATTGGTAGCTTTTTCTCTTCATATTATGAAAAGGTGACAACTACACGTTGAGAAGACTATTACCCTGTTGAAAGCGCTTATTATATGCCTCTAGTTTGCAGGCTTATTTCTGTATCTTCGCAACTTTCTTAACAAGTGTTCGGGATCTTCGTCAGAGCCTTTAGCTCTCAAATATTCTTCGGCTATTTCATATTGCGAACGTTTTTTCTTTTTGTTACCAATGGCTTCCATAGATAATGTCATCTCTAAAAATTTAACGTCTTCCTTTTTTGCTTCTCGCCCAGAAAAGTTTCCAATACCTTTAATGGGCTTCCCATAAAATGATTCTTCAAGATCAACTTTACCAGCTTGTAACATATACACTTCATAAATCTCTGATATTTTTAGTAGTAATTCAGGTGGTGGGTAAATCCCAAATTCCATAAAATATGCAAGTTTACCAAGTGGATTTTCCGACTCTATAGGGCGATTACTTTCTAAATTTAACTCACTATAAAAATGTTTATTGAGGTACTTCCACGCCTCCTCTAATTCATTAATGGTTTGCTCATTAATATCTAGATATTTACTCTTCATAGCCAACCTTTAAAATATTACTGTAAAAATGAATGCAGCAATTATGCTACCTAAAGTATTTAACGCTAATATACCACTTGGTTTCTCGTACCACTTTATTGAATTATTACTCATACTATTCCCCCTTAATTAGTTAAGTAATAATTATTAATTAAATAAACCTAATAAGTAAGGACACTCAAGCTTCTAGATATCCGTTGCCACACCTACTCAGATAAAATCTAAAAAACTATAAAATAAAGTAAGAGTTGGCGGGAGCTATGGCGTGTTGGGTTTTACTACTTTAGGTCTTGTTTTTAGTTTAGGACGAAAGCCAAAAAGAATGATCTAATCCAATTTACTAAGTACTTACCCCTCATTGCACACTTTTTAAAAGCAACAACCCTTAACGATTTTGCTGGGCGATAAACGCAAGCGAGTGCTGATTGAATAAGTCAGGGCGTTCCACATTACAGACATGGCCGCAATGGTGAATAGTTTGCAGTACGCTGTTTTTATGACGCTTAACCATTTCTTTAACAGGGCCAAGGAACATATGATCTTCCTTACCCATAATGTACAGAATGGGAATATCAATGTCTTTTTCTTTGAAATATTGCATTAAAGGATTTACGTCCATGGCTAATTTAAACCATTTTATAAACTCTTTTTGGCACAAGCGTTTTGCTTCACGAACAAACAAAAGTCGAGATTCTTTATGACGCTTTTTCGGCATCATAATAAAAGCAAATAAGCGATACAGCCACATATAAGGCAAGAAGTGTTTAAAAGTATTACCTAAATAAACCAATGTATTACTGCGCGTATTAAAACGAGTAACCGCTCCACCTAGCACCATGCTAGAAACATATTGCGGCGCAATTTCAGCAATATTTCGAATAAGAATTGTACCCAATGAAATACCAACAAAGTGTGCGCTGGAGATATAGTTATGATCTAACACATCAATGATGTCTTTAGAGACATTATTAAATGAATAATTATTATCAACAAAGTTTTGTACTAAGTTATTCGATTTACCGTGACCACGAAGATCTAGCAGCAATACATTATATTCTTTTTTATAGGCTTTAAGCTGACGAAACCAAATTGCCGAACTACCACCTGCTCCATGGACAAATACAACCCATGTTTTACTGGTTTCGTGCGCAAAAGTAGTATGGAAGAGAATCTCTTTGCTCATTGCAGTTAGTGGCCTATTTACTTCGTTTGGCATATTCAATTGCAGGAAGTATAACGGAGTTTAATAAAAATCTCTTATGAAGTTCAGATCAATGGCTTCTACTTAACAGCTTTTCGGGGCAGATTCTGATTTTTAAATGAAAACCAATAAAAATGACCTTCCCCTATTTTTACGTTATGAAAACCGCCTACCTCGGCTTTGCTGCTCGCGTGACACTATAGCGTGTTGGGTTTCGCTCCAACTAACCAACCTACCCCGTACAGTAACTCTATAATGTGGCTTGCCATTTAAGGCTTTTGCTCACTTTTACACCGCTGTTTCGTATTCATGACACTTACCCTTCAATTTGGTCTAATTAATTAGTCTACAAATCCTCTCAAAACATGAAATTTTTAGCTAAAAACTATATTCTTGCGCGCGATTATTATTTAAATAATGGATAAACACACACATGACAACATCTCAAGATGCAACGCTTTCAAATGCATCAACAAAAGGTGCACACACACCTTCAAACACACCCACTTCTAAATGGAACCTGCACGATACGCAGTGGACTTTAAGCCTTTTTGGTACCGCCGTTGGTGCGGGTATTTTATTTTTACCTATTAACATTGGTATTGGCGGTTTTTGGCCGTTAATTATTTTGGCATGCTTAGCATTTCCAATGACCTTTTGTGCACACCGTGGATTAGCGCGTTTTGTACTTTCATCAAAAAATAAAGATGCCGATTTTACCGATGTAGTTGAAGAACACTTTGGTGTGACTGCGGGGCGGTTAATTTCTTTATTGTACTTTTTATCTATATTCCCAATTTTGCTTATTTACGGTGTGGGCTTAACCAATACCGTTGATAGCTTTATGGTTAATCAAATGGGGATGGAATCACCTTCTCGCGTGTTGCTTTCGGGTGTATTAGTTGCAGGTATGATTAGCTTAATGATGGGCGGAGAGCGCTTAATGCTGCGTGCCTTTGCTATTTTAGTTTATCCGCTTGTGGGTATATTGTTCTTTTTATCACTTTATTTAATCCCAAGCTGGCAAATGCCAGATATGACACTGCCTGAAATGGGCAGCTTTGGTAAAACGTTGTGGTTATCGATTCCTATTATTGTGTTTTCGTTTAGCCACGCAGCGGCTATCTCAAGCTTTGTAAACGTGCAACGCGGTCACTACGGTGAACAAGCTACACATAAGTCTGAGGCGATTTTAAAGCGCACTAGCTTACTACTTATTACCTTTGTACTGTTATTTGTGTTCTCTTGCGTGTTGTCGCTTACAGGCGAGCAAATGGCCGCAGCTAAAGCCGCTAACGTATCGGTTTTATCCTACCTTGCTAATATTACTGATAACTCGTTTATTGCCACACTTGGGCCGCTTGTTGCCTTTATTGCTATTACATCGTCGTTTTTGGGTCACTTTTTAGGGGCACGTGAGAGCTTTACGGGTTTAGTAACTAAACAAACAAGCTTAAGCGCAAAAGCGGCCGATAAAATTGGTGTGCTAATTATGTTTTTAGCTATTTGGTTTTGCGCTGTTAAAAACCCAAGTATTTTAGACATGATGGATCAGTTATCGGGCCCTATCATCGCAATGATTTTATTCATCATGCCAATGATTGCAGTTTATAAAGTGCCTGCACTTCATAAATACCGCAACCGATTAAGCACGCTATTTATATTAGCGGTTGGCTCACTTGCTGTATTTGCACTTATTTACAGCATGATTAATTAATACGCTATATATTCAAAAGCCCAGCTAATTTAATTAGCTGGGCTTTTTTGTTTGTACGCTTTGTCTCAAATTATTTTTTTATAGTGTGGGTTCTGGCATGTTAAGTACAAATTAGCCTAAAAATAGCCCAACTATGCAATACAATAAATTATTACTAATAAGCGCATGTTTGCTCGCAACACTATTTGTAAACCCTTTAGTTCAAGCTTCAGAATCTCCAACAATTCTATCAATGAAAGAGCGCGCAGCGTTTATAGATAAAATAACTGAGCTTAGAATCAATAGCTTAATGCCCTCGTTAATGAAGCAGCACAACACTGATATGTGGCTTCTTATAAGCCGCGAATACAATGAAGATCCAATATTAAAAACAATGCTGCCTGCAACATGGCTTTCAGCCAGACGCACCACTATTTTGCTATTTGCTCTTAATAAACAAGGTGGGGTTGATGCTTACGCTATTGCGCCTTATAAAATAGGTAATGTATTTAAAAAAGGCTGGGATAAGCAAACACAACCTAGCCAGTGGCAGGCACTCAATACGCTTATTGAGCAATACAAACCTCGCAACATTGCGCTTAATACTTCTACCGACTGGGCACATGCCGATGGCCTTGTGCTAGGCGATTACAAAACCTTAATGGCTAACTTACCCGCCACTTATCATAATAAAATAATTTCTGCAGAGCCGCTTGCTGTTGCGTGGTTAGAACAACGCATTCCTGAAGAAGTTAAAATGTATAAACATATTGTGGCTATTGCCCATCATATTATTGCAGAGGGGTTTTCGGGTAAAACAATTACGGTGGGTGAAACAACTAGCGATGACTTGGTATGGTGGTTTAGAGAGCGTGTAAAAGAGCTAAAACTACAAACATGGTTTCATCCAAGCGTTGCTATTCAGCGCGCCGATACGAAGTCGTTTAATCATGAAGAAAGCTTCACTAATGGCTACGATGATAACGTTATACAAGCCGGTGACTTGCTTCATGTCGATTTTGGGATTACTTATTTGCGTTTAAATACCGACACGCAGCAGCATGCGTATGTGCTCAAAGAAAACGAAACGAGTGCGCCTAGTTACTTAGTTGAAGCACTAAAAAGCGGTAATAAACTCCAAGATATATTTACCAATCAATTTGCGGTAGGAAAAACCGGTAATGAAGTTTTAGCTGCAGCACGAAAAGCCGCTATTGCTCAGGGATTAAAACCCACTATTTATACTCATCCTCTTGGCTATCATGGTCATGCTGCTGGTACTACATTAGGTATGTGGGACTCTCAGCAAGGTGTACCGGGAGATGGGGACTATCCGCTACATTTAAATACAGCTTACTCAATTGAGCTTAACAATGCGGTGTTTATAAAGCAGTGGAATAAAGAAATAAGAATAATGCTAGAGGAAGATGCTATTTTTGATAAAAGCGGTGTCTGGTATTTAAATGGCCGACAAACACAATTATTGCTTGTAAAATAAAGCAAAAAAATGGCGCTCACTGAGCGCCATTTTTAATTTAATTCGTTGCTATTATTCTGTATCTGGCAGGTTACGGCCATAGAATATTTCTTGCATTTCGCGAGTCAGCTTAGAGCGGATCTCGTCTTCTTCTTCGTCCGATAACTCATCAGTAGAAAGGCCGAATAAATAGGTATTTAAGTCGGTTTCTTTTAACATCATTTTAGTATGGAACAGGTTTTCTTGATACACGTTCACGTCCATCATTTGGTACGCTTCTTTTGTATCTTCTGTCATGAAGTTTTGAATCGAGCTAATAGCATGATCAATGTAGTGCTTAACACCGTTTATGTCGCGGGTAAAACCACGAACGCGGTAGTCTATTGTTACTACGTCTGACTCAAGGCTATGAATTAAGAAGTTTAACGCTTTAAGTGGCGAAATAATGCCACAGGTAGATACTTCAATATCAGCACGGAATGTACAAATACCATCATCAGGGTGAGCTTCTGGGTATGTGTGTACACAAATGTGGCTTTTATCTAGGTGTGCAACAACTGAATCAGGTAATGGGCCTGGTGCTTCGTCAGCATCGTAATTTTGCTGCTCTTCTACTGGTTCTTCTGAAACCAAAATAGTTACACTTGCGCCTTGCGGTTCATAATCTTGGCGCGCTACATTTAAAATGTTAGCACCAATAATATCAACAACTTCACCTAAAATATCGGTTAGTCTATCTGCACTGTACTGCTCATCGATATATTCAATATATTCTTTACGTTGTTGCTCGGTCTTTGCGTAACAAATATCATAAATACTAAAGCTTAAACTTTTGGTTAAATTGTTAAAGCCATGAAGTTTAAGTTTATCGAAGGGTTTGTTCATAATAAACCAACCTATAAATTAGTGGGTTCTGCACCTGCAGAATGAAAAGTTCGCGGATTTTATACGAATTTTCCTCGTGGAAAAAGCGTTATTTTGCTTGATCTTGCACAACTTCGTGGCTATGCGTAATTTCTACTGTTTTATCAAGCATTAATGCAACCGAGCAATACTTTTCAGCAGAGAGTGAAACTGCACGTGCAAGGTGCTTTTCAGACACATTATTGCCTTTAACAACAAAGTGTAAGTTGATTTTGGTAAACACGCGCGGTGCTGTTTCGGCGCGTTCTGCACTGAGTTGCACTTGCACGTCTGAAAAATCTTGTTTAGCTTTTTTTAAAATACTAACCACATCAACTGATGAGCAACAGCCAACTGACATTAAAACCATTTCCATTGGGCTTGGTGCTGCGCTATCGCTGCCGCCATCAAACACAACATTGTGGTTAGAATTAGAACGGCCAATAAACGTATCGCCTTCAACCCATTTTACATTTGCTTGCATTGTTATATCTCAAAAAAATATTTTCTTGATTGTAAGCAACTTAGCCGTAGTTGCAAATGAAAATGCAACGCAGGGCTATAAAATGGCTAAGATTGTTGTGCTAAAGCGCTATCAAAGAGGTTTTTCACTAAACCTGCAAATTCATCTATAAAGGCATGCTGTTCAACCGTGACAGGCTGTGAGGTGATGCTGCTGAGGACTTCTTCTAAATCGTAAACTATGCCATCAACTTCACGTACAATTTGACTACGCTGCTCTGTGTTGAGGTCTGTGTGCTGCTCGCAAATAAGCATCACATTTTGTGCAATGACGTCTTCGATTAATTCCATTACTGTTGGAGCGCCTGGTTTTATTTCGCCTGGCTTCTCAAACAACGCTAAATTTTGAGTTAGATACATGATCAAATCATCGTACCCTTGCCTATCTAAAACCATTATGCGAACCACCTAAATATATTTAATTATGCTGATTTAAGCAGAAAGAGTCGATAATTACTAGCCTTGTACGATAGCAATACAAAAAAAGCAGCCGAAGCTGCTTTTGTAATGATTAAGTAGTATTACTGCTTAATCTATTTTTAAGCCTGGGCTTAGTGTTGCTGGCATCGCTACTTTTTCAAGCTCTACTGAAGCAACTGGGTATGCACAGTAATCAGCTGCATAATACGCGCTAGCTCTGTGATTGCCCGATGCGCCAATACCACCAAATGGTGCTGCGCTTGATGCGCCAGTAATTGGGCGGTTCCAGTTAACAATACCAGCGCGAATACGACGTAAAAAATGGTCGTAATCTGCTGCACTATCACTTAATAAACCAGCCGATAAACCAAAGGTTGTATCGTTTGCTTTATCAATGGCTTGGTCAAAGTCGTCAAAGCGGAATACTTTTAAAAGTGGTCCAAAATGCTCTTCATCTGGGAAGTCACTAATATTTGTACACTCAATAATACCTGGTGTTACAAAGCCAGTATTAGCTGTGTGCTCAAGCTCTACTAATACTTGAGCGCCAAGCTCAACAAGCTCGTTTTGCGCTTTAACCATGCCCGCTGCTGCCGCTGATGAGATCATAGAGCCCATAAATGGCTGGTCTGCATCATCGTAGTTACCTACTTTAATCGCTTTAGTTGCAGTGATAAGGCGCTCTAAAATTACATCGCCTTTGCTACCTTTAGGTAAAAACAGTTTACGTGCACATGTACAACGCTGGCCGCTTGAGATAAACGCTGATTGAATAATATCGTGAACAACCGCTTTAGTGTCTTCAACGTCAGTAATAATAAGTGGATTATTACCACCCATTTCTAGCGCTAAAATTTTACCCGGTTGACCCGCAAACTGTTCATGTAAAATATGACCAGTACGCGAAGAACCCGTAAAGAACAAGCCATCAATCCCTTTGTGAGCAGCAAGGGCTTTACCCGTTTCTACTTCACCTTGAACGAGGTTGATTACACCGGCTGGTAAGCCTGCTTTTTCCCACAGTTTAAGCGTAAGCTCGGCAACTTTAGGAGTCAGTTCAGACGGTTTAAATACAACCGTGTTACCTGCTAAAAGCGCTGGCACAATGTGGCCATTAGGTAAGTGACCCGGAAAGTTATACGGACCAAATACGGCTACAACCCCATGTGGCTTATGACGGATCATTGCACGGCCAAGTGGCATTGCGTTTTCTACGTCGCCAGTGCGCTCTAAAAATGCTTTTTCAGAAATGGCAATTTTACCAACCATAGCACCCGCTTCTGTGCGAGTTTCCCACAGTGGCTTACCTGTTTCTTGTGCGATAGTAATAGCGAGCTCTTCGCTGTTTTCTTTTAATTGCGCTGCGAATGCTTTAATTATTTCTAAACGCTCAGTAAAGCTTTTATCAGCCCATGCATAAAACGCTTCGCGCGCTGCATTTACTGCGGTGTCTACTTGCGCCGCAGTTGCTGATGATGCCTGCCAAATAACGTCGTTATTTGCAGGATTTACTGAATTAAATTCTGTGCCTTGGCCTTGTGACCATTGACCATTAATAAATTGTGCAGGATGAGTCATATACTTTCTCCTAAATTAAATCGTGGTTGCACTAACAATATCGCCAGTTTGCAAATGCAATGCATCTGCTACTTCTTGCGATAAAATAAGGCTTTTTGCGCGCTCGTCAAATGTCATTGGTGCAACGGTTGCTCTAAAATCTTCAAGCTTTTCGTTAGCTAGTAACACCATGGTGTCGCCAGTCATTTCGCCAATTTCAACGTTAAAGTTATTTGCATTACGAATCGTCGCAATGTTATCTACTTTTGCTTCAACCGTTGGGCCGCCGTCAAAAATGTCTACATAGCCATTAAACGTAAAGCCTTCGCTTTTTAATAACTCGATTGCTGGGCGTGTGTTGTCGTGTACTTTACCTATTACGGCTTGCGCATCTTTACTTAGCAAATTTACATAAATTGGGTATTTAGGCATTAGTTCAGCAATGAAAACCTTTTGGCCAATACCTGTTAGGTAGTCGGCTGTTGGAAAATCCATTGAGAAAAAGTGCTCTTCAAGCCACTGCCAAAAAGGGCTACTGCCGTTTTCGTCAGACACACCGCGCATTTCTGCAATCACTGTTTGTGCAAAACGCTCTTGATGCTGCTTTATAAACATAAAGCGCGCTTTTGAAAGTAGCTTACCGTTACAATTTTTACGATAGCCATCTTTTAAAAATAATGTGCAAAGCTCTGTAGCGCCTGTGTAGTCGTTACATAGCGTTAAAATATCAACCGCTTTGTATACGTTTAATGTGCGCGAAGAGTGAATCACTTTACTTAAGTGATAATGATAAAATGCATCATCAAGCCCTACAGCAGCTTCAATTGCAGACGTACCTACAACATCACCGGTTTCGCTATCTTCAAGAACAAACAGGTAGCCTTCGTCACCGGGTTGTGACGTTTGCTTAGCAAATGAACTTACAGAATGGTCTATTTTCTTTTGCAATAGTTCTTCGTTTAATGGCAAAGACGTAAAACCATGCCCCGATTCGTGGGCAATTTTCAGTAATGCTGAGTAATCATTTTGCTGGATTGGGCGAAGGATCATCATGAGTCCGCTTGCTCCCTTATAAATAACGGTAAATAGGAATTGCAGGGCAAGCGGTGCTTGCCCTTAATTGGTTGGCTTAAGTCGCTTATGCGTTTACTACGCTTGCTACTGCTTTTTCAAAGCGTGCCATACCTTCGCGAATGTCCGCTTCAGGAATTACTAAAGATGGAGTGAAACGTACTACGTCTGCACCAGCAACTAGTGACATAAGGCCTTGCTCAGTACCTGCCACTAAAAACTCTTTTGCACGACCTTTATATTGCTCGTTCACTACTGCACCAATTAATAAACCTTGGCCACGGATTTCGCTAAATACGTTGTATTTTTCGTTAACCGCGCTAAGTAGTTCATTAAATAATGCTGCTTTTTCTTTTACGCCAGCCAGTACGTCTGGGGTATTTACTGTATCAAATGCCGCTTCTGCAACAGCACAGGCAAGCGGGTTACCGCCATAAGTAGAACCATGTGTGCCTACTTTAAGGTGCTGTGCAATTTCAGTTGTTGTGATCATAGCGCCAATAGGAAAACCGCCGCCAAGTGCTTTAGCCGAAGTTAAAATATCAGGTACTACGTTTAAGCCTTGGTATGCATATAAATCGCCAGTACGACCAACACCTGTTTGAACTTCATCAAAAATAAGCAGTGCGTTATGTTTAGTACATAAATCGCGAACGCCTTGAGCAAACTCATCAGTTGGTGAAACAATACCGCCTTCACCTTGTAGAGGTTCCATCATTACGGCACATGTTTTATCGCTGATAAGCGCTTCAAAAGCAGCAAGGTCATTGTAATCACAATGTACAATGTCGCCAGGCTTAGGACCAAAACCATCTGAATATGCAGCTTGGCCGCCAACAGTTACGGTAAAGAATGTACGACCGTGGAAACCTTTGTTGAACGCGATGATTTGTGATTTTTCTGCGCCAAACTTATCAAGTGCAAAACGACGCGCTAATTTAAGCGCGGCTTCGTTTGCTTCTGCGCCAGAGTTGGCAAAGTAAACTTTTTCAGCAAATGTCGCATCAACCATTTTTTTAGCTAGGCGAAGTGCCGGCTCATTGGTCATTACGTTAGATAGATGCCAGATTTTTTCGCCTTGCTCTTTTAATGCGCCTACTAATGCAGGGTGGCAATGGCCAAGACAGTTAACTGCAATACCACCAGCAAAGTCGATAAACTCTCGACCTTGTTGATCCCATACGCGAGAGCCTTCGCCTCGAACAGGAATTACGCTTGAAGGTGCGTAGTTAGGAACCATTACGTGATCAAATAATTCGCGATTGACTGTCATTTTATTTCCTCTTAATTGTGAGCAACACAAAACATCAAAATAGGTGTTTGGTTAATATTTGTAACCAACTTTATAGGCAAGATCAGTAACCTGATAATTGCGCAAAATTGCTTTGTGGTTCAATTTTCAGACGCACATTATTTCAGAATTACTTATATCTGTCTCGTTAAAAACTTTCATGTATCCCTTGAAAATAAAGGGCTAAAGATATTATTTCATAGATAGTGAATAACTATTTGCATAGCTATTTATGCTTATTTTTAGGCAACTAACCGCATGAGTACAGAGGCGCACACGCTTTAATCGGCAAATATGTAATATAACAATAAGATGAGAATGAATGGTTAGTCGCAAAAAAAATTAACAAAAAATTCAGATTTTTAGTCAATTTGAATAGCTAAATTGGTAAAATTACTCGATTGGAGGGTTTTTAGTTCCGTTTTAGTGAACTTAAAGTGCGAAAACCAGCTTAGAGCTTCATCAGGTTCAATAAGTTGATGTTCTTTTAAATTAAGATATTGAGAATAGCACCGTGCCTTTAGCATTACTTCTGTTAATGGCAGTAATGTATCGCCCTTATCTACCCCATTTACTAGCTGCTGCATTACCCCTTTAAACGGTAAATATTTAAAAGCCATTTTGTCTATTACCTTAGCGCTTACTTCTATCGATTTATTGCTAAGTAGAGTAGTTAAAAATAGCGGGTCGGGCTGAAGCTCTAATAATGCGGTGTGTAAATCTTTTTGGTTTTCATTTCGGGCTAGCTGTACTTTACGTTGCCATATTTGCTCAAACGTTTTTAAGTACAAGCGCACTAATGCAATTCGCCCTACATCTAAAAGCATACCAAGAGTAAATGCATGTACGTCATTTACATTATTAATTTGTGCAATTTTTTGCGCAGCAATGGCGTTTGCCATGGCACTGTCACGTAAACGACGCTTTAATAACGAAAATGGTTCGGTGCTATGTGGCATCCAATGGCGGGCAGCAAATGTAGGAATAACTAGCTGTAAGTTATCAAGGCCAATATAACGAAGGGCAAGCGATGGTTTATCTACTTTTACAGACGTGTTTTTACTACGTTGATTACGATAGTAAGGTAAATTAACGAGCGTTACTAACTCCCTACCCAACCAGCTTATATCATTAACCAATGGCTCTAAACGCCCTACCGACGCTGACTTTACCGCTAATATATCGAGTATATTGGCAATACCATCTTCAATACCTATGGTGCTATGAATTACGCCATCTATATCTTCGAGCTGCTTATATATAGCTGTTTCAATTGTTTTGTGCAGTTGCTCACTGGCTTGAGCGCGGTACTTATGATGTGCAGTACTGCTTTGCTGGCGTTTATTCTGTGCGGCCACTTCAACCTGCAGCAAGGTACGCTGCTTCATGGGTTCGCCGTAATCTATATCTAATGTATGAATGAAACCAATTTGCTGATGCGCAAAGCTGTGCCCAAGCAATAAGTCATGAGCTCGTTGGCTTAGTATTTTGGCAGTACGCTGCTGGGCTACAAGTTCAGTCATGACATCCATTAATAAAGTATAAAATGCTATGTGTATTATAACATTAGAAGCGAGTTAAAAAGTTATCAAGCAGTTCTAAGCCTTGAGCAGTTAAAATAGCTTCGGGATGAAACTGCACACCTTCGATAGCAAGTTCATTGTGTAACAACCCCATAATTTCGTCAAACTCGCCTTGCTCAGTTTGAGTCCATGCGGTTACTTCAAGCTCTTTAGGCAGAGTTTGCGCTTTAACCACTAAAGAATGATAACGACATACCGTTAACGGATTAGCTAAGCCTTTAAACACCCCTTTATTAGTATGAACTATGGGTGATGTTTTACCGTGCATTACTTTTTTAGCACGTATTACATCTCCACCTAAAGCTTGTGCGATAGTTTGATGCCCCAAGCAAATCCCTAAAATAGGATATTGCCCTTTTAGTTGCTCAACAACATTTAGTGAAATACCCGCTTCGTTAGGGGTGCATGGCCCTGGCGATAACACGATGTGCTGCGGGTTTAACTGTTTTATTTGTGCAATGCTTAGCTCATCATTACGTTTCACTAAAACGTCTTGATCTAAACGCTGAAAATATTGCACTAAGTTGTAAGTAAACGAATCGTAGTTGTCGATCATCAACAGCATTACACAACAGACCTTATAAATTATTGACCACTACTTTACACAAGTGGTACTAAGCGCTGCATTCTACCACTATTAATTAACCAACATAAATTAGCAAAAAGCGTTAAAAATTAACTCTTTTAGCTAAAATGCTTAAAAGCCTTTAGCGGGTATTGGTTTACTAAACTTTAACTCTGGTTAAGAGATTTACTAACGTATTGAATCATGATGATATTTAAATTT
This sequence comes from Pseudoalteromonas sp. SG43-3, assembly GCF_014164385.1. Taxonomy (NCBI): domain Bacteria; kingdom Pseudomonadati; phylum Pseudomonadota; class Gammaproteobacteria; order Alteromonadales; family Pseudoalteromonadaceae; genus Pseudoalteromonas; species Pseudoalteromonas sp. SG43-3. The sequence goes on along the minus strand of NZ_JACJFC010000012.1, from coordinate 99,287 downwards.
ATTTTCTCTAGCCAGAGATTCCTTGCACCTTGAGCAATAATATCGAACCCTAAGCTTTTTACGATTAGTTAATACACCTACGTAGGCTGTATACCCCAACAATAAATTATTGACCTCTAAAGTACGTGCATTTATTGATCGCACTATTAAATACTTTGGTGAAATGCCTTACTGAGCAAAATAAACAGATTGTTTGTGCTACATCAAATTAGTGGCTCGATGGTTGAATTATATCTATGTAAGCCCCAGTGTATTATATGAAAGGCAGTAATTCACTTATACAACTCACTTACTTGTGAGCTCATTTATATCCTACTAAGGAGCGAATATGTTAGGCGAAGACCACTCATTAACAAATGACTTTCCAGAGTACTTAAAGACCATTGCCGAGTTAAATGAAAGCGATACTGAATTTGCAAAAAAAGCAGATAAGTACGACAAGCTAGATAAAGAGATTAGAGTGTTAGAGCTCAAAGATGCGCCCATAAGCGATGAACAAATGCATCTATTAAAACACGAACGTACAGAATTAAAAGATTGGTTATACGAGCGCTTGCAGCAAGAGCAGTAATGCCACTAAAAAAAGAGCTCACTGATGAGGTGAGCTCTTTAGATCAACAATGGGTATTTTCTCTAAAACTTTACAAAGCCACCCACAGGTTTCATAAATACACTGCTTGGGCCTGCAAAGGCTTGTGCAAACTCTTCTGATAATTGACTAAATACCGTTACTTTATCCATATCAACTACGCTTAAAAATAGTGGGCCACTTTCGCCCCAACCAGCAAGATGCGCTTTAGCAGCATCTTCATCTTGGTAACGCTCGTAAATATGTACATTGCGCTTGTCATCACTTACTGTCCACTCATACACTAAAGTGCCCGCTTCACTTTTAGCCAAAGTAACTAATTGTGCCATTACCAGTAAAAACTCATCGTATTTACCTTCTTTAATTTGGCCTTGTACTGTCCAGGTAACATGCTTTTTCATTATGCTTTACCTAATTTAAGCTGTGCTAAAATACTGTCTAACGTATCTACGAGTTGTTGATTTTTAGCATTATTAAGTGCATCAACATGAGGAGGCGCAAAGCGTCCTGTATCGTTATCAAAATACAGGCCTGCGGCATCTTTAAATTCATCACTAAGCGCTGCGCGACAAAAAATATCTGCGCCAATTTTTAAATCCCCACCATCTATACCGTAAGCGTCTTTTACCATTTTGCTTCCCAGTAACGATTTAGGGTTTACCGATACAACTAATGGCCCAATATCTTTAAGCTCAAGCCCTAAATGACGTGACCACATAGTAATAGCCAATTTACTTTGTGCATAAGCCGCACTATCAGAAAGTTCAGTGTTACCTATAAGTGCATTTAAGTTAACGCTTGATTGCGCAGCTGATGACACATTAACCACTCGCGAATCATGACCAAGGACAGGTAATAATAGTTTTGTAAGAAGATATGGCGCAATCGTGTTTACAACAAAGCGAGCATCAAGGCCGTCAATTGTTGTAGCATCAACTAATTGATAAACGCCTGCATTATTAATAAGTACGTCGAGCTGGTTATTATTTTCGGCCATATCGGCTAATACATTTTTTGCCAAAGTTTGAACTTGGCTCATATCGCTTAAATCAGCAATATAAGTATGTGTACTTGCATTTGGGTATTGCTCGGTTAAAGCTACTTGTAGCGCATTGAGCTTTGCTTGGCTGCGGCCATGTAATAATACGGTGTGACCTTGTGCTAATAACATCTTTGCAGTTTCTAGCCCAATGCCATCGGTTGCGCCGGTAAGTAAAATTGTTTTGTTCATGTTGATCTCTCCTTACTTTATTTTCGCTATATTAGCACCCCGACTTACTGCTGATAATTAGGCCAATAGTTGAATCAGTTTATAGAATTAATTGATAAAGCTAAGCCTATGTTAGTTAATATAAAAGCATTCCTTTAAGAGGAAGATGAGTGTTTAAGCTGAATATTTTTTATGCTTTTATTTGAATTACTCAGCAATCATAACTATTGTTTTTAAACCACCTTAATAGTAGTATTTATCATATAAATACACTTTTCGAGAAATAACATGAAAGTTTTAGTTACTGGCGGCATGGGTTACATAGGTAGCCACACATGTATTGCATTGCATGAAGCAGGTATTACACCTGTTATTTATGATAACTTGTCTAATGCAAGTGCGCGGGTACTTGACCAACTCGAAAAGATTACAGGTACTCGGTTTGAGTTTATTTTGGGCGACATACAAGACGAGCAACAGTTTAAGCTCGCTCTAAAACACACTAAAGCCGAAGCTGTTTTTCACTTTGCAGCTTTAAAAGCCGTTGGCGAATCTACCGAGCAACCGCTGCGTTATTATCAAAATAACGTGTCGGGCACATTAAGCATGCTACAAAACATGCAAGATGAAGGCGTTAACCATATTATATTTAGCTCATCGGCTACAGTATATGGCGAGCCAGACTACCTCCCTATTGACGAAAAGCATCCTATACGCGCAACGAACCCTTATGGTTGGACTAAAGTCATGGTTGAACAAGCCATGCAAGACGTATGTAATGCCAACAGTCAATTTATGGGTATTGCGCTTCGTTACTTTAACCCAGTAGGTGCACACCCAAGTGGTTTATTAGGTGAAAGTCCTAATGGTATTCCTAATAACTTAATGCCATTTATTGCCCAAACTGCAGTAGGTAAACGTGACGTGGTTAATATTTTTGGTGACGACTACGACACCGAAGATGGCACAGGCGTGCGCGACTATATTCATGTTTTAGATTTAGCTAAAGGTCATGTTGCGGCATTTATGCAGCATAAAACAGATACCGCCTTTCATGCTTACAACTTAGGCACAGGGCAAGGTTATTCTGTGCTTGATATGATCAACGCATTTAGCGTATCAGCCAATAAAGATATTCCGTATAAGATTGCACCGCGCCGAGCAGGTGATATTGCCTGTAACTACGCCGATGCTACAAAAGCGCAAAACACACTTAACTGGTACGCAGAACTAACACTTAGCGACATGACAAACGACACATGGCGCTGGCAAACTAATTACCCAAGTGGGTTGGAGAGTTAATATGGCTTTATTAGAAAGTACTCACAGACGTAAAAATCCGCTAACGGGTCGTTGGGTATTAGTGTCACCACATCGTAATAACCGTCCATGGTTAGGCGCAACAGAAGCCGTTAACGAAAACGTATTACCAAAACACGATGAAAACTGCCCACTTTGCCCAAGTAATACCCGTGCAAATGGCGACAGTAACCCTGATTATAAATACACACACGTATTTAGAAATGACTTTGGTGCATTAACGCCTAATGCCAGCGAGCAATTACAAAGCTTAGAATCAGACAGCGATTTATTTATTGCCGACGAAGCCAGTGGCGAATGCCGCGTAATTTGTTTTTCTCCAGAGCACAACAAAACACTACCAGAGCTTAGCCAAAACGCATTGCACGAAGTAGTGAAAACCTGGAAACAAAATTACACAGAGCTTGCACAGCAGTACGAATGTGTACAAGTTTTTGAAAATAAAGGCGAGATCATGGGCTGTTCGCAACCTCATCCTCACGGCCAAGTTTGGGCTCACTCGCATTTATCAACCGAAATAGAAGCCGAAGATACCCAGCAGCTCGCCTATTATAAAAAGCATGGCACAGCTATGCTTGCCGATTACGCGCAAAAAGAGCAAGCAGATCAAACACGTGTTGTATTTGAAAACGAACATTGGCTTGTTGTAGTGCCATTTTGGGCAGCATGGCCGTTTGAAACAATGCTAGTAACTAAAGATAACATTCAAAACTTTAGCCAGCTAAACGATGCGCAAACAGACTCTTTGGCTCAGGCACTTAAAGTATTAACCACTAAGTACGACAACGTATTTAATTGCAGCTTCCCATACTCAATGGGATGGCACAATGCACCGGCTAACAGAGGCTCTGATGAGCAACATTGGCGTTTGCATGCCCATTTTTATCCGCCGCTACTTCGCTCTGCTACTGTTAAAAAACACATGGTAGGCTACGAAATGCTAGGCGAAAGCCAGCGCGATTTAAGCGCAGAAACAGCTGCTTCTATTTTAAAAGCAGCCAGTACAACACACTATAAAGATACAGCAGGACACACAGATGAAGCTTAACGAATTCCAACAACAATTTTTGTCACTGTATGGCGCGCCTGCTCAAGGTATTGCAGCAGCACCGGGGCGTGTAAACCTTATTGGCGAATTTACCGACTACAACGACGGTTTTGTTTTACCCTGTTCGTTAGAGTTTCGTACCCAAGTGATGTTTAAAGAGCGCGACGACAATATTATTACTGTGCATTCTTTAAATTACCCAGGCGAAAAAGACAGCTTTAGTGTTGATGAAGAAATCACTGAAGGCCAGTCGCAATGGGGTAACTACATTCGTGCTGTTACTTATGTTCTTAAAAGAGCGGGCTACACACTGCGTGGCGCCGACCTACTTATTGACAGCAACTTACCGCAAGGTAGTGGCTTGTCGTCATCGGCCGCACTAGAAGTTGCTGTAGGCGGTATGTTTAACCATATTGCACAGCTTGGTTTACCGCCAGAGCAAATTGCGCTATTTGGTCAAGAAGCCGAAAACGACTTTATGCATTGCCAATGCGGCATTATGGATCAGCTTATTTCAGCTAAAGGCGAGAATGGTCATGCACTATTAATCGACTGTGAAAACCTCGCAACCAAATCAGTTAAAGTTCCTGATGATTTAAATATTGTTATTGTTAATTCAAACTACCCGCGTAAGTTGGTTGATAGCGAATACAACCAGCGCCGTATTGACTGCGAACAAGCTGCTGTAAAAATGGGTGTAGAAACACTTCGCCAAGCCACCATGGCTGGCCTGCAAGCAGTAAAAGCGACATTAAGCGAAAACGAATATAAACGTGCACACCACGTAATTAGCGAAAACGACCGTGTAATTGCAGCAACTACTGCACTACAAAATAACGATATGGATGCACTTCGCACGCTAATGGCAGCATCGCATCAATCACTTAAACACGACTTTGAAGTAACCGTACCTGCAACCGATGGCTTAGTAGAAATTTGTAAAGAAGCGATGGGCGAGCGTGGCGCAGTTCGTATGACAGGGGGTGGTTTTGGTGGCGCAATTGTATGTTTATGTCGTGATGCGGAAGTACCACTAATTAAAGCAGCGGTAGAAAAGCATTACTTTGAACGCTTTAATTTAAATGCTGATATTTACGTATGTTCAGCGGGTTCAGGATTACAAATTACGTCTTTTTAAATAAACTTAAGGAATAAGCATGGCAAAGGTTAATTGGGGAATTATTGGGTGTGGCAATATAGCTCACACCTTTGCTACAAGCATTGCGCATTGCAGTGATGCACAGCTTATTGGCGCGGCATCAACGAGTATACAGCGCGCTAAAGAATTTGCCACACCGTACAATATTCAAGGCTATGAAAGCTATCAAGCTCTTATGCAATGCCCAAATATAGATGCTATTTATATTGCCAATACCCACGATCAACACTTTAAAACTATCGCCCAATGCTTAAAACACAATAAGCACGTGCTAAGCGAAAAACCAATCACCGTTAATGCTAAGCAGTTGCAAAGTCTCACTGAGCTTGCCAAGCAACAAAACTGCTTTTTAATGGAAGGCGTTTGGATGCGGTTTTTACCAGCCATAGTAAAATTACAACAGCTCCTAAGTGAAGGTGTTATTGGTAATGTGCACAGTGTTAATGCCAACTTTAGTTTACCCGGCAGCTTTGCCGACAGCCACCGATTAATGAACCCTGTAACAGCGGGTGGCGCCCTACTCGATTTAGGTATTTATCCTATTTCGATTGCTGATGTGGTATTTAATAAAGCCCCTAAACACATCAAATCCTTTGTACATAAAAGCACAACCGACGTTGATGAGCGAAGCACTGCTATAGTTGATTACGGTAACGGGCAATTTGCATCTCTTGCCAGCGCACTGCAGCAAAATGGCCCAACAGAAGCATGTATTAATGGTGAGCTTGGCTATATTCGAATACCTCAGTTTGTAGGTGCACAAACGTTAGAGCTACACATAAAAGACCAAGACCCTCAGTACCTTGAATACGACTTTAGCGACGATGAAAACTTTAAGTTTGAAATTGCACATGTCACGCAGTGTATATTACAAAAACAAACCCAAAGCAGCGTGTTGCCCCTCAGTACTAGCTTACGAGTTATGAATATAATGGATACCTTACGAGCACAATGGCAGTTGCAATATAGCAATGCCGTCGAGTCGGCTGAACTGACTAATTAAAAAATAAAAATACACAACAAGGACACACAATGACACACACACTCAAGGCGCTTTCAAAAGCCATATTACTTGCAACGTGCAGTTTATCTGCCAGTGTAGCTGTTGCTGAATCTAATAAACCAGAGCAGCTATACCCGCCACTCACTAGCGAAGTACTGCCAGAGCTTGCAGCTAAAGGTAGCTACAATGTAGGTGTGCAAACACTTGATTTAGTTAACCCTGCGCAATTTGACCCCGCTACACAAGGTCAAAAAGATCGTCCTTTAAAAGTAGAGGTGTGGTATCCGGCTGCAAATACAGCAAAAGCGCCACTTAGCAGCTACACAGATGAAACTCGCTCAGGTAAAGAGTTTACTTTGCAAGCCGATGCAATGCGTGATGTCGCCATTAATAATAAAGAGCACTACCCTGTGATAGTGCTTTCGCACGGTTATACCGGTTACCGTACAATTATGTACTATCTTGGCGAGCATTTAGCGTCGCACGGTTACATTGTGGTAGCTATTGACCATACTGACTCAACCAATGCCGATGTTGATTTTAAAAACGCACCGTTCTCTGGCTTTTTTAGCACGCTTATAAATCGCTCACGCGATCAGCAGTTTGTAATTAATTACTTTAATGAGCAAAACAACTTTGCCAGCAAGCAGATAGATAACAAAAGCGCAGGTGTAATTGGTTACTCAATGGGTGGCTATGGCGCGGTAAATACGATAGGTGGTTGTTACGCTTTTAATGAGCAAACTACGGCTATGTTTACGGGTATGAAAGACCCAGCTCAAATTAAAAAAGTACAGCAATTACTAAACAGCTGCGCTGGTGGACAATACCAAAACCCAAAAATAGACCCTCGTATAAAAGCGATGGTGGCCTTTGCACCGTGGGGCGGACAGCACGCTATATTTGATGCCAAAGCAATGGCAAATATTAAAGTACCTTCGCTTTATGTAGCCGGTAACTTAGATGACATTTCAGGCTATGAAGGCATTAAAAGTCTTTATGAACAAACAGGCAGCAAATATAAGTACATGCTTACTTACAAAAATGCACGCCATAATATTGCACCACACCCAGCCCCTGCTATTGCAAAAAGCAGCAGTGAGCTAGATATAGGCCATTACTACGAGCCTTCGTGGTCTATGCGCACACTAAACGAGACCAACAAACACTTTGTACTTGCCATGATGGATTGCCACGTAAAAGGCATAGCCAGCGAGTGTAAATACTTAGATTTACCACAAAACGGCGACCAAGCTGTTGTTGATGGTAAGCCGCTGCCACAGTGGCGCGGGTTTGATAATCGCTTTTCTACCGGTATGGATTGGCAACAAGCTAAACCTCACACCAAGTAATAATAAGCTTTAAGCGGTTATTTTAATCAATAGCCGCATACGCCCTTAAAATAATGCAAAAATAAAACGCCTTTTATATAAAAGAGTTACCAGCAAATATCAGCGTGTTTATTTTTTAATCTGCTATTTTAAGAAAAAACCATTGCCATTAACTTCGGTTAAAGGCAATCTAGTCATATATAAGATAAGATAAATAACACAAATATCATGTCCAAATACATACTCTCAATTGATCAAGGAACCACAAGCTCTCGGGCCATCTTGTTTACAAAAGATGCAGACGTTTTTGGTACAGCACAACAAGAATTTTCGCAGCATTTTCCACAAAATGGTTGGGTAGAACACGACCCTAACGATATTTGGCAAACAGTGCTTAGCACTAGTAGCGAAGTGTTAACTAAAAACGATGTAAAGCCTGAAGAAATTATTGCCATTGGTATCACCAATCAGCGCGAAACCACTTTGGTATGGAACAAAAAAACAGGCAAAACAATTTATAACGCTATTGTATGGCAAGACCGTCGCACCAGTGACTATTGCGAAAGCCTAACAACTGATGAGCTTTGCCAAACAATAAGCGATAAAACAGGCTTATTACTCGACCCTTATTTTTCGGCCACTAAAGTTCGTTGGATTTTAGATAACGTTGAAGGCGCACGCGAACAAGCCCTTGCAGGCGAACTCGCCTTCGGTACGGTTGACACTTACCTACTTTGGCAGCTAACTGGCGGTAAAGAGCACCGAACCGATGCAACCAATGCATCGCGCACCATGTTATTTAATATTCATACCCAGCAGTGGGATCAAGAGCTTTTAGAGTTATTCGATATTCCAGAATCTATGCTGCCAGAAGTAATGGATTCAGCTGACGAGTTTGGTTCAACCAGCGCTGACATTTTTGGCGCGCCAATTCGTGTTTGTGGTATTGCAGGCGATCAACAAGCTGCGCTTGTAGGACACGCATGTTTTGAACAAGGCATGGCTAAAAGTACTTACGGTACTGGCTGTTTTTTAATGCTTAACACTGGCGAAAAAGCACTGACCTCAGAAAACCGCTTACTGACCACTGTTGCTTATAGATTAAACGGCAAGCCAACTTACGCCATTGAAGGCAGTATATTTATGGCTGGCGCAACTATGCAGTGGATTGTTGAAGGCTTAAAACTACTTAGCCATGCTGGCGAAAGTGAGTCGATGGTTAAAGATGTACCGCTCGATCATGGTGTATTTTTAGTGCCTTCGTTTACTGGTTTAGGCGCTCCTTATTGGGACCCTAATGCACGTGGCGCTATTTTAGGGCTAACACGCGACTCTGGTATTAGCACTATTGTTGCTGCAGCGCTGCAATCAGTTGGCTACCAGACCAAAGATTTACAAAAAGCGATGGAGCGTGATGGCCTTCGCCCAAGTGTGCTTCGTGTAGATGGCGGTATGGTAAAAAATAATTGGGTTATGACCTTTTTATCAAATATTTTAGGTGCAACAGTTGAGCGACCAACAGTGACCGAAACCACCTCTTTAGGGGTCGCTTATTTAGCAGGCTTGCAAGCAGGTGTGTACGAGTCAACTGAACAGTTATCTAAAATGTGGACATGCGACCGTCGCTTTGAGCCCACCATGAGTGCCGACGAGCGTAACGATCTATACGCAAAATGGCAGCACTGCGTAGCTCAAGTGTGCTTAACGAATAAAAACTGCCCGCAGTAAATACTAAGTGGTTAAGGCCAGTACTTTAGCCACTTTGCTTTTTTAACTTAGCTAAATGCTAGATTTAAAAGGCATGTTTTACTGCTTTAAATTGAAAATGGATTGGCGTCAAAATTAACGAATAAAAAACTGGGTTTTCTATTGTCAAATGAAAACAGCAGCTTTATGATGTTTATGTCTTATTTATATTACAAATAAAAAGGTTAGCTCAGTGGAATTAGCAGATAACGAATATGACTTACTAGTCATCGGTGGCGGTGTAAACGGCACTGGAATAGCAGCTGATGCAGCTGGCAGAGGGTTAAAAGTTCTATTGTGCGAACAATCAGACCTTGCCTGTGCAACATCTTCAAACAGTTCTAAGCTGATCCACGGCGGTCTGCGCTACCTTGAGCATTACGAATTTAGATTAGTAAAAGAAGCGCTAGCAGAGCGTGAAGTGCTACTTAAAAACGCACCTCATATTATGTGGCCGCTAACCTTTAGATTGCCGCATCAAAAACACCTCCGCCCTGCGTGGATGATTCGTATTGGCTTGTTTATGTATGACAACCTAGCAAAACGCGAAACACTAGCGGGTTCTCGAAGCATTAAATTTGGTGAAAATAGCGTTTTAGAACCCTCTATTACTAAAGGTTTTGAATACTCAGATGGCTGGGTTGATGACTCTCGCCTAGTCGTTTTAAACGCCCTAGCAGCGCAGCAAAAAGGTGCTGTTATTACCACGCAAACTAAGTGTGTACATGCTAAACGTGAGCAAGGTAAATGGCAGGTAACGCTTGAGCAGCAAAAGAGTAAAGCTAAATACACCATTTCTGCCAAAGGGATTGTTAATGCTGCGGGTCCTTGGGTTGCTAAATTATTTGACGAAGCACTAACAGAAAAATCACCACAAAATATTCGCCTTGTAAAAGGTAGCCACATTGTAGTGCCTCGTATTCACGATGAAAAACAAGCTTATATTTTACAAAATAAAGATCAGCGTATTGTGTTTGTTATTCCGTTTGAAGATGACTTCTCACTTATTGGCACAACCGATGTAGAACACAAAGGTGAAGCACAAGACGTTAAAATTAGTGATGAAGAAATTGATTACTTAATTGATATTACTAATACCTACTTTAAACAACCGATTAAACGCGAAGACATAGTACATACCTTTTCTGGTGTACGCCCATTACTTGATGACGAATCAGTTAATGCACAAGCCGTTACTCGCGATTATAAATTAGAGCTTTCGAGTGATGCTAAGCAAACACCTCTACTGAGTGTGTTTGGCGGAAAAATTACAACTTATCGCAAACTTGCCGAAGCTGCGGTTAATAAGCTTGAAGATTTTTATCCGCAAATGAGCAATGCGTGGACCAAACATAGTCCGCTCCCTGGTGGTGATTTTAGCTCTGTAGAAGCACTTAAATCAGAGCTAAAAGCAAAATACGCATGGCTACCTGAAATAACACTTAAACGCTTTGTACGCACTTATGGTACTCGTGCTAAACATATTTTAGGTAGTGCAACTGGGCTGAGTGATTTAGGCCAGGATTTTGGCCATGGTTTATTTGCAGCAGAAGTAGATTACTTGCTAAATGAAGAGTGGGCAGAAAACGCATACAATATTTTATGGCGCCGCAGTAAATTAGGACTACGTTTTAATGAGGCGCAAGTTGCTGCGCTTAATGATTATATTGAGCATAACCAAGCAGCTAAAAGCGCTTAACTATCAAGTTATAATAGCTTCCTGTTAACCCCTTTATAATTTAACCGTTATAAAGGGGTTTATTTTTTTGACTCTAAATTAAATAAATAATTAAAGCCACTAAGCGTCGCTGTTTTAATATCAAACTCAACACACTTCACACCTATTTGGTTAAGCGCCGTAGTAAAACACTTATTCAGCTGCTTTGTGCCAATCACCACAACTTGTGTATCACTTAATAATTGCCATTCACTAGCGTGGCGAGCTGCTCGTACATCGCTGCCAATTAATACACCCGACAAATAGGCTTTAGCTTGTACTGGCGTTAACTCCTTTGAAAGCTGGCGGGTACGCACACTAAAAATACCATGTGCCAAGTTACCGCTATCACTACCTAAAGTTAGCTCACAGCCTTGCTCAAATGCTTTAAAGTCAAACTCACCTTCTGCACAGTCGTTAGGAATTAAAACACTTTGATGACATAACAAATCATATAGCTCGCCGGTCATGGCTGTTTTAAAGCAAATGATTTCGCCATTATTTATAAGCACCCATTTGGTATGTGTGCCAGGCAAACAGAGTAATATTTTACCTTGTTGATACTCTGGGTTTTGCTTTAAAAACCCTAAAATTTGCAGCTCTTCGCCGCGCATTACATCAAACAAGCCATTTTGCAGCGTACACTTTGTGCCAGGTAACGCTTTAATAATATGCCCATCGCAATCAAAGCTAACAGCAGCATTAAGTAACCCTTCGGGATTAATTGGGCATTCTAAATAAGGTGTTTCGTGCCAGCCGATGCTTGAGGTAATTTGTCCTGCAATATATATAGGTAAGCTGCCATACTCTTGCTTCCACACCGCAATGGTGTCGATTAGGGTTTGCTCAAAATTTTGATTTGCCTTAACAACGCCAGGGCCATCACGTTGTGCTAATAGTTTAAGTGTTAATTGCGCTTGTACTTCGCACAAATAAGCGCGTAAATGGCTCGTGCCCCAGTCAACAGCAATAAAAAGAGATGAAGTAGCCAAGCTTTAAAGCCTCCCACCGTCAATTTTAATACTTTGCCCGGTGATCATACTGCTTTCATTGGCGGCTAAAAAGAGTGCCAAATTAGCAACATCTTCAGGAGTTACTAATTTTTTAAGCGCCATGGCTTCCATCCACTTAACTTGCTCTTCTTCGGTAAACCAGCTTGCTAGTTGACGGTCGGTAGCCACCCACCCTGGTAAAATAGCGTTAACGCGAATACCAAACTCGCCGTAATCGCGAGCCAGTGCCTTAGTCATACCAATTAGGCCTGCTTTTGCGGTTACATAGCCTGCCATTTGAGGTTGCCCCATAATAGCGTTAATAGAACTAAAGTTAATGATACTGCCCGCTCCATCGCCCTTCATAAAAGACATAGCAACTTGAGAGGCAAAAAATGCAGGGTTTAAGTTTATTTGTAAGCACTGATCCCAGTCTTGCACTGTAACGTCTTCGCTTGCTTGACGGCGATCGTTCGCTACATTATTAACTAGTACATTAATGGCACCAAAAGCGGCGCATGCATCCACAAGTGATTGCTGAAGTGCATGAGAGTCAGTTACATCAACTTGCCTATACCATAGTTTTGCATTGGGTAAATCACGAATAAGCGATTGCGCTGCCTTATCATCAATATCTATAAATGCTACTTTTGCATTTTGGTTTACAAAGGATTTAACCATTGCTCTACCAATGCCTGATGCACCGCCTGTAATAAAAATAACTTTACCAGAAAGACTATGATATTGAGCTAGGGTGTTCAAATTCAACTCTCCATACAGCGCATTTTCAATTTTATTTAAACTCTTTATAAACTTACATTTACAGTATAAAGAGCCAAACTAAGTCGTTATTGCTGTGTTAAAATATTTAGCTAATTAAAAGTTTATATCATATCCTTGAGTACATTAATATGATATATGATATATAATAAAGCAATATATCAACTCGGAATCCTGCGCAATGAAAAGCCAACCCCGTCAAAATTTAACACAACAATTAACCCACGATTTGGGTTTTGCTATTGTGCGTGGTGTTTACCCTGTAAGCGAAGGCCTGCCTTCTGAAGCCGATTTATGTATAAAGTATGATGTAAGTCGCAGCGCTACCCGCGAAGCGGTAAAAATGCTCTCTGCTAAAGGGTTAATTTCATCGCGTCCTAAGCAAGGTATTCGTGTATTACCTGAAAGTAGCTGGAACATGTTTGATACCGACGTACTACGTTGGATTTTAAGCAGTAAGCCATCACTGTCGTTATTAAAAGAGTTTACTCAAGTACGCGTAGCCCTTGAACCACAAGCGGCCGCTCTTGCAGCACTAAATGCAACTGCTGAACAACTCGCTGATATAGATAGTGCCTTAGCCCGTATGGCTGAAGCAGACGAAGGCTTAGACGACCCATTAGAAGCCGACATTGCTTTTCATACCAGCATATTAGTGGCCAGTAACAATCGCTTTTTTGTGCAGTTAACTGAGTTTATTAGTACAGCTCTTAGAGTAAGTATTCGTTATACAAACCACATTAAAGGTGTACCGGGCGCAGATGTTGCTAAGCACGCTGATATTTTAGAGACTATAAAGTCACGCGATCCTGAGCGCGCTAAAAAAGCAGTAGAAACAATTTTAGAAGAAGCACTACAGTTAATTGAATCTAAATTAGTGTAATGTTAGTTCAACATATTATATAAATATTGAGTCCATCGAATTTACTCTTTGCAGTATATTTTATGGACTTTTTTATTGCCTATAAAACTTAAATTACAGGCATTAAAAAATCCGATATCGGTCTCCTGATATCGGATTTTTAATTATTTAAATCAGCTTAATAACTCGGGTTATTAACTAAGATAAAACGCCTTTTTACAGACTAGAATTACAATCCTAATTTCTTCTCAAGATAGTGGATGTTAGTACCACCATTTTGGAAGTTTTCATCTGCAAGAATTCTCTTATGCAAAGGAGTATTAGTTTTAATTCCGTCAATTACTAGCTCGTTAAGTGCATTGCGCGCGCGGGCAATAGCTACGTCACGGTTTTCACCGTAAGTGATTAACTTACCAATCATTGAATCGTAATGTGGTGGAACCGTATAGTCAGCGTAAATATGGCTGTCCCAACGAATACCTAAGCCACCAGCAGGATGGAAACGTGTAATTTTACCCGGTGAAGGGATAAACGTTTCAGGGTCTTCAGCATTAATACGACACTCAATAGCATGACCACGAATAACAACGTCGTCTTGCGTGAATGATAATGGCTGACCCGCAGCAATTTTTAACTGCTCTTTGATTAAATCAATACCAGTAACCATTTCAGTTACAGGGTGTTCAACCTGAATACGTGTATTCATTTCGATGAAGTAAAACTCGCCATTTTCGTATAAAAACTCAAACGTACCTGCACCGCGGTAACCGATTTCGATACATGCACGTGTACAGCGTTCACCAATAAATTTACGTGTTTCTGCAGTAATACCTGGCGCTGGTGCTTCTTCAACTACTTTTTGGTGACGACGTTGCATAGAACAATCACGTTCACCTAAATGCACTGCATTACCTTGGCCATCTGCTAATACTTGAACTTCGATATGGCGTGGGTTTTCAAGGAATTTCTCCATGTAAACCATGCTATTACCAAAGAACTGCTTAGCTTCTTGCTGTGTTAATGCAATTGAATCAATAAGTTCAGATTCGCTACGAACAACACGCATACCACGGCCACCACCGCCACCAGCGGCTTTGATGATTACCGGGTAACCGATTCGTTTAGCGATTTGCATGTTACGTTCTTTATCATCTGATACCGGACCATCAGACCCTGGTACACATGGAACGCCTGCTTTACGCATTGCTGAAATAGCAGAAACTTTATCACCCATAAGGCGAATAGTGTCACCTTTTGGACCAATAAATACAAAACCACTTTGCTCAACTTGGTCGGCAAAATCAGCGTTTTCTGCAAGGAAACCGTAACCTGGATGAATCGCTACAGCGTCAGTTATTTCAGCCGCAGCAATAATGCGCGGGATATCTAAATAACTTTCAGTTGCTGATGGTCTACCAATACAGATGGTTTCATCTGCAAGCAATACATGCTTAAGATCGCGATCCGCCGTTGAATGCACAGCAACCGTTTTGATCCCAAGCTCTTTGCAGGCGCGCAATATACGAAGTGCAATTTCACCTCGGTTTGCAATGACTACTTTATCTAACATTAGAGTTGGCCTTTTAGGTTACGCTATTATTCAATGATGAATAGAGGTTGATCAAATTCTATTGGCTCGCCATTTTCAGCTAAGATAGCTCTTACTGTACCGGCTTTATCTGACTCAATTTGGTTCATCATTTTCATAGCTTCGATAATACAAAGCGTATCGCCAACTTTAACTTGCTGACCAACTTCTACATACGCTGGAGCTTCAGGAGACGCTGCTGCATAAAAAGATCCAACCATTGGTGATTTAACTTGATGGCCAGTAGGTTCTGCTGGAGCTGCTGCTTCAACTGCTACAGGAGCTGCTGCAACTGGAGCAGGGGCTGCTGGCGCCGGTGCATATTGCTGTGGAGCAAATTGCGGGTAACCAGGGCCTGCGCTCATGTTGTTACGGTTAATACGTACTGATTCTTCACCTTCAGTGATTTCTAGCTCAGCAATACCTGATTCTTCTACTAATTCGATAAGCTTCTTTATCTTGCGAATATCCATTACACGACCCGCCTGTTTGTTTGTGTGTTAATTTAAAATTAAATCGAGTTTTTCAACCGGCTCACAGCGGCATTTAATGCTGCGTGGTAACCCATTGCACCTAATCCACATATCACGCCTTGTGCCACATCAGAAAAATACGAATGATGACGAAAGGCTTCACGTGCGTGCACATTACTTAAGTGCACTTCAAAAAACGGAATATCAACACTTAGCAATGCATCACGTAATGCAACGCTTGTATGCGTAAATGCAGCAGGGTTAATTATTATGTAATCAACCGCTTGCCAAGCACTGTGTATTCGCTCAATGAGGGCTTGCTCACTATTACTTTGAAAATGTGCTAACTCAACATCTAGACTATCAGCGGCACTGGTTAGTTCGCTCATAATTTCACTTAGCGTTTGAAAACCGTATTTATCCGGTTCACGCTTGCCAAGCATGTTCAAATTTGGACCATTTATAACTAAAAGGTTAAATTTTGCAGCCATAATACGCGATATATCCTATAAGTAATGAGTTAAGCGGTTGCTAAGTAGTTTTTCGCTTTTAAGTAAGCAGAAAAAAGTAATGTAGCAACAAATTCTCACGTTAACCAACTATTATAGTGATTTCGATGTAAATAGCAGCAAAATACTGGTCCAATCTCTATTTTGGGAACGAAGAACTAGGAGGGAGTCGTAAGCCACTTGGTATATCCAAGTGGCTCTATTGCACTATTATTGTGCGCTGGCGCGCACTGTAGCAAGGTGTTTAGCAAAATCTTCTGCGTTTAAAAAGCCGGTTACACGTTGTGTAGTTAGCTCTTTACCTTGGGTGTTAAAAAACAAAATACTAGGTAAACCAAACACGGTGTACTCTTCCATTAACTCAATTGTTTTATTGTCACTGTTTGTTAAATCAACTTGAATTAGCTGATAATGGCTAAATTCACTTTGCACTTTGGCATCTGGAAACGTGTAATGCTCAAACTCTTTACACGCCACACACCAGTCAGCATATAAGTCGACCATAACCATTCGACCTTCATTACTCGCTTGCGCTACGGCTTCTTTTAGCTCAGCTAAATCCGCCACCTTTTTAAACTCATTACTTTGTGAGCTAACTTGCACAGCTTGTACTGGCCAAAAGTAGTTTTTAGTTAACGTAAACCCTGTCATAACTAATAGCGTTGCAGCAAACCATAATGCAGTTTTTAACTTGCTTTGTGTTTGGCTACTTTGCCAGTGATGTAGGTAAAGTGCCGTTGCTAATGCAAGCACACCTGCCATTAATAATATAATGTCGGCGCTTACTAGTCGCTCAAGTAATATAAGCGGCACAACGAGCATCACAAAACCAAACAAGGTTTTAACTTGCTCCATCCAACCACCTGCTTTAGGCAGCAATTTACCGCCAGATGTACCAAGTAATAAAAGTGGTAACCCCATACCTAAACTAAGCACGTATAGTGTTAAACCACCTACTAAGTAATCACCACTTTGCGCAACAAATAAGAGCGCCGCCGACAGTGGCGCAGTAGTACACGGTGATGCTATTAATCCCGACAGTACGCCCATTAAAAATACGCCAACGTAGTTGCCGCCTTTTTGATTGTTACTTACTTGAGTTAGCTTGCTCATCATACTGCTTGGCAGTTTTATTTCGTACCAACCAAACATCGACATAGCCAATAATACAAATAGTAAACTAAAGCTAACTAGTACAAATGGATGCTGTAAATACCCCTGAACTTGCCCACCAAGCGCCGCAACAACTAAACCAAGCGCTGCATAGGTAACTGCCATACCTTGTATATATACAAACGACAACGCAAACGCTTTTTTAGTTGAAAGGTTTTGCTGACCCGCAATTAAGCTCGACAAAATAGGAAACATAGGGAATACGCAGGGCGTAAAAGCAAGACCTACGCCTACTACAAAAAATATGAGTAAATTAGTTATTAAGCCCTGACTTGCTAATTGCTCAGTAAAAGTAAGTTCTTTTTCGGCATCATCCGAATTTGTTGAAGGTTCAGTAGTTGGCTCGTTGAGTGCTGCAAATGTACTTTGCGCAGTTGCTGCTTCATCTGTAGTGTTATTTTGGTCTACATTTTTAACCTGTGCACCACTAATAACACTAAGTGGGATGCTGATTACTTCTGGTGGATAGCAAAGCCCTGCTTTTGCACAGCCTTGGTAACGAACCTTAACCACGGCGCCTTCGGTTACATTACTTAGCTTACTAATAACACTCGCGGAATTAAAAAAAACCTCTGTTTTGCCAAAAAATTCATCTTCAATAATTTCGCCACGGCCAGAGTCGCCTACTTGAATGTTTGCACCTTTGGCGATAATTTCTATTTTCTTTTTATATAAATAATAGTCTGGCGCTATATCCCAACCTACAAACAAGGTACTGCCTTGTTGGTCAAAATCAAAAACAAACGCTTGGTCTACAGGTAAAAAAGTCTGTTGAGGAGGCCCAAGTAGATCACCAAGCACATTATTAGTCGCAGCCTTTACGGGTACGGTTAATAATGTAACCAACAATAAAAAGAAAAAACGCATTAATTCAGTACCTCGTCCATCCAATTAAAATACGCCAAATTACCAGTTGAAACTTCTACAACCTGAATCTCCGGCACTTCGTAGCTATGTAGCTCTTTTATTGTTAAAAACACATCGTTCATTTTATCTGCTTTTGTTTTTATAAGTAGCTTGGCTTCAGTTGCTTCTGCTACTTCGCCCTCCCACATATAAATAGAGCCCATGTTAGGTAAAATATTTACACAAGCTGCTAGCTTTTTTTCTACCAACGCCCTTGCTAGGCTGCGTGCTTCTGCTTCGTCTTTGCAAGTCGTAAAAATCATTTTAAAATGCGTAGTCATTATGAACCTATTCTTATTGGACAGTGTCTAGCTTCATAGTATCTGATAGCCGATACAATGTGTAGACGCTTAAATATCAGTAAAATGACTATACCGATGCCCTAACCTTGAAAAGAGACCTAGTCACCCTCATTTATATTTCATCAACTCTTTTGAGTGTCATTATTTAGAGAGCGCTATGTTTAGATTTTTATTTGTGTTGTTTATCATCATCCCTATTATCGAAATCGCCTTACTGATTCAAGTAAGCGATGTGATTGGCGGATTTGCAACAATTGCACTTGTTGTTATTACCGCGATTTTAGGTGCCAAAATGGTTAAAACACAAGGTATGGGTGCGCTGCAAAACGTACAAGCGCAAATGGCGCAAGGGCAAATGCCAGCCAAAGAATTATTTACCGGAATATGCGTTGTAATTGCAGGGGTATTATTACTTACCCCTGGCATTATGACCGACGTGTTTGGGTTACTATTATTAACGCCTGCAATTCGTAACAAACTGGCCGCAGGCCTTGCTAGCCAAGCAACTGTTAGAATGAGCGCAGGTAGGCAACAAGGGCCATCGCCGTTTGCTGGGCAGCAACATGCTGAACGAGAGCAAGGGCAAATGGAACGACCAACGACTATTGATGGCGAATATGAGCGAAAAGATTAAAAATTTATCATTTTTTCTCTTGGAATTTCACACTCTACCCCCATTAATGAATGCAAATTAGAAAAGCTTTTTTCTGTACTGTTCAGAAACTGTTAGGAGAACTAAAAAACATGAACATTCGTCCTTTACAAGATCGCGTAATCGTTAAACGTCTAGAAGAAGAAACAAAATCTGCTGGCGGTATTGTATTAACTGGCTCTGCAGCTGAAAAATCAACTCGCGGAGAAGTTGTAGCCGTAGGTAATGGTCGCGTTTTAGATAACGGTGACGTGAGAGCGTTAGAAGTTAAAGCCGGTGACACTGTGTTATTTGGCTCATATGTTGAAAAAGTTGAAAAGATCGAAGGTCAAGAGTACCTGATCATGCGTGAAGATAATATTTTAGGCATTGTAGGCTAAACCTACTTTTCGTTTATAAACATTTAAGAATTTAGAGGAATTTAAAACATGGCAGCAAAAGAAGTACTTTTTGCAGGTGACGCACGCGCTAAAATGCTAACTGGCGTAAACATCCTGGCAAACGCAGTAAAAGTTACATTAGGTCCTAAAGGCCGTAACGTTGTACTAGACAAATCATTTGGCTCTCCAGTTATCACTAAAGATGGTGTTTCTGTAGCAAAAGAAATCGAACTTGAAGACAAGTTTGAAAACATGGGCGCACAAATGGTTAAAGAAGTTGCATCTAAAGCCAATGATGCAGCCGGCGATGGTACAACTACCGCTACAGTACTTGCACAGTCTATTGTTAATGAAGGCCTTAAAGCTGTTGCAGCAGGCATGAATCCAATGGATCTTAAGCGCGGCATCGACAAAGCAGTTATTGCTGCTGTTGCAGAGCTTAAAGCGTTATCTGTTCCTTGTTCTGATACTAAAGCAATTGCACAAGTAGGTACTATTTCTGCTAACTCTGATCAAGAGATTGGTAATATCATTGCTCAAGCAATGGAAAAAGTAGGCCGCAACAGTGGTGTTATTACTGTAGAAGAAGGTCAATCACTTGAAAACGAACTAGATGTTGTTGAAGGCATGCAGTTTGACCGTGGTTACTTATCTCCTTACTTTATCAACAGCCCAGAAAAAGGCACTGTTGAACTAGATAACCCATTTATTCTACTTGTAGATAAAAAAATATCTAACATCCGTGAATTATTACCAACATTAGAAGCGGTTGCTAAAGCAAGTAAACCACTACTAATCATTGCAGAAGACCTTGAAGGCGAAGCACTAGCTACATTAGTAGTTAATAACATGCGCGGTATTGTTAAAGTATCAGCTGTTAAAGCACCTGGCTTTGGCGATCGTCGTAAAGCAATGCTACAAGATATTGCTGTATTAACTGGCGGTACTGTTATTTCTGAAGAAATCGGCTTAGAGCTTGAAAAAGCAACAGTTGAAGACCTAGGTACAGCTAAACGCGTAATTATCACTAAAGATGATACAACTATCATTGATGGTGCTGGCGAAGAAGCGGGTATTACTGGTCGTGTTTCTCAAATTAAAGCACAAATTGAAGAAGCTACATCTGACTACGATAAAGAAAAACTTCAAGAGCGCATGGCTAAACTAGCTGGCGGTGTTGCAGTTATCAAAGTAGGTGCTGCTACTGAAATCGAAATGAAAGAGAAAAAAGACCGCGTTGAAGATGCATTAAATGCAACTCGTGCAGCGGTTGAAGAAGGCGTAGTACCTGGCGGCGGTGTTGCACTTGTACGTGCTGCTAGCAAGCTAGTTGATTTAGTTGGCGACAACGAAGATCAAAACCACGGTATTAAAGTTGCACTTCGTGCGATGGAAGCACCACTTCGTCAAATCGTAACTAACGCAGGCGACGAAGCATCAGTTGTAATTAACGCAGTTAAAGGCGGCGATGGTAACTACGGTTACAACGCAGCAACTGGCGAATACAACGACATGATTGAAATGGGTATCCTAGATCCAACTAAAGTAACACGCTCTGCGCTACAGTTTGCAGGGTCTATTGCGGGTCTAATGATCACTACTGAAGCAATGGTAGCTGAAATCCCTAAAGACGAATCTGCTGGTGCACCTGATATGGGCGGCATGGGCGGAATGGGTGGTATGGGCGGAATGATGTGATAAACATCACCGTTTAAGCACCTCCCTTATATAAAAAACCAGCTTCGGCTGGTTTTTTGCTTTTTAGTATAAAAATCATTGATATTGTTTAATTTATACCCATACCTAAGTTACGTATAACTCAGATTTATATTAAATGGATTTATTAAGTAATAACACAATATTCATCTTCTTTGTTTTTGTTGCCCTTGTGACTGGGTTATTTTCATTCGTAGTTTGGGCTATGCTCAAAATGGTCACGTGGGGTAAAAGTATGTCTAAGGGGCTTATTTATTTTTAGCATTCTTTCCGCTTATTTCTATTATTCCTATCCCACCACCTACATACGAAAATGTACAAAAAGCAAAACAAGAACAAAGAAAACGCAAAGAAGACTCAGGTGATCCACCCGATGATGAAGACGAACTCGTAAGTTAATTCATATTACATACTGCGGGCATATACCCTACTTGATCGTTTGCTAAATATGATAAAAAGCACATTTATTTAATAGTACGGAGTAAACCAAACATGACTAACGTTCAACAGCATATCGGCAGCATTGCATTAGTTGTTAAGGACTACGGCGATGCCATTGAGTTTTATACTCAAAAGCTCAACTTTGAGTTAGTAGAGGATACTGATTTAGGTGATAGTAAACGTTGGGTATTAATTTCACCTCCAAATTCAAACGGAGCTAATTCGAGCAGAACTAATCTACTGCTTGCTAAAGCCACAACGCCCGAACAAATTAGCGCTATTGGTAATCAAACGGGTGGTCGCGTGTTTTTATTTTTGCATACTAATGATTTCTGGCGAGATTATAATTTAATGCTTTCTAAAGGCGTTACATTTAACGAAGAGCCTAGAGTAGAGCCCTATGGCACCGTAGTGGTTTTTGAAGACCTATATGGTACAAAATGGGATTTATTACAGCTTAATAATCAGTGAGATAAAGTGACGCTTAAACTCACGTCACTTTATTAACTAACTCTCTTACAACTGGGAATAAATCACTGGGTAGCATTCCCCTTTGCCCATCTCGCTCACTTGCGATATCACCGGCTTTAGCGTGCAGTGTTACACCATAGCGTGCTGCTTCATCAATAGTTAAACCTTGAGCAAGTAATGCCCCAATAATACCAGTGAGTACGTCGCCACTGCCGCCAACTGCAAGTGCTGGGTTGCCATCCTCACACACCCACGTGTGCTGGGCATTATCTATTAATGTTCCTGCGCCTTTTAATACACAAGTCGCGTTATAGCGCTTGGCGCAAAGGCGAGCATAATTAAAGCGGTCTGATTCTATGTCGCTGGTACTAACACTTAGCAGTCGCGAAGCTTCGCCTGGATGTGGCGTAAGTACGCATTGCTCTAACACATACGATGAGGCTTGCTTAGCGAGTAAATTAAGGGCGTCTGCATCTATAACCAATGGCATTTTATTGTTTTGGCAATATTGCATTACTTCATCGAATGTTTGTTGTGCCCACTCGTCTTGCCCAAGCCCTGGGCCAATAACAACGCAGCTTGCCCACTCTAGCGCTTGATGTAAGTTATTACTGCTTACCATAAGCTCTGGTCTGCCAATACTAATAGGCGTTATTGAGCTTTCGTGTGTATACACCCTTACCATGCCAGCACCCGTTCTAAGAGCTGCTTCACTACTTAACCTAATTGCACCTGCAGTACCTTGATTGCCACCAACACATAAAAGCTTGCCATGGCTGCCTTTGTGACTATTGATTGCCCGCGTGGCAATTCCTTTAAAGCTATTAATATTTATCAAGGTTCCTGATGATTGAGCTATACAAGTAAACGCATCGCCAATTGCTAAATCATCAAAAACTAACTTACCGCTATATTGTTTACCTGCCGTCGTTGTGAGCCCTTGCTTTATACCTACAAAAGTAACGGTTGAAGTAGCTTGTACTGCGCACCCTAAAGGCTGTCCTGTATTTGCTTCAATGCCTGATGGAATATCAATGCTTATTACGGGCTTACCACTGTTATTTACAGCGTTAATTATATTCGCAAAATTATCGCGCACGGCGCTATTAAGCCCAGTACCAAGGAGCGCATCAATAACGATATCGCACTCATTAAGAGCATCTTTTGTAAAATGAGAAACCACCCCACCCGCTTCTATCCATAGCTGCTGCGCTTTTGCAGCATCACCTTTTAATGTTTTTTCGGGTTCAGCAGCGGATACTGTTACCTTTTTACCTGATTGCATAATAAGCCTAGCTACAACGTAACCGTCTCCAGCGTTGTTACCATGGCCAACAATGACTAATGTATGCTGTGCATCAAATAACTGCCATTGCTTATATACAGCCTCTCCTGCACGCTGCATTAGTGTAAATAAATCACAATGACTGTTTTTAGCCGCTAAAGCTTCATTGTCTCTTACTTGTTGTGCGGTAAATAAGGTTTTATTAAGCATAAAGGCTCCTTTAATAGGTGATACTTCACCTTATCAAATACTTATATCTAGCGGCTAGTTCTGTTGGCAATTTTAAACTGTAATTTTATTTAAAGTCTAACTTAGTAAAACATTGCCACTTCAATTTGAACATGGCTCACTTGAGCACGCCTAACTTGAGCAAGGTGAGCTAATTAAAGTATAATGCAGTTAATTAAAGGCTTGGTTTACTTGTAATCCAAGCCTGTTTATTTTTAGGTAGAGAAAAGCATGGCACAAACTCGCGGTAACTTATTTATTTTATCAGCCCCTTCAGGTGCTGGTAAATCAAGCTTAATCAATGCGTTATTAAAAAAACACGCTGACATGAAAGTATCTGTATCACATACAACTCGCGCCCCTCGCCCAGGTGAAGAAAATGGCGTGCATTATCACTTTGTATCTACAGACGAATTTAAAGCGCTTATTGCCAAAGATGACTTTTTTGAATGGGCTCAAGTATTCGATAATTACTACGGCACATCAAAGCAAGCTATTGAGTCGCAACTTGATGCGGGTATTGATGTGTTTTTAGATATTGATTGGCAAGGCGCTCAGCAAGTGCGCAAAATTATGCCAAGCGTACAAACTATTTTTATTCTACCGCCTTCAAAAGAAGAATTAGAGCAACGCTTAAATAATCGTGGGCAAGATTCGGCTGAGGTTATTGCCTCTCGTATGGCAAAAGCACAATCTGAAACATCACATTATAACGAATACGACTATGTAATTGTTAATGATGACTTTGAGACTGCGCTTGGCGACATAGAAATGATTGTAATGGCTCAGCGCTTAACCCTAAAAGCGCAAGAAGAACGCCATCAAGTTTTACTAAATAGCCTGCTTAAATAATTTAAGTCTATTTAAATCAGGCTTAGACAAGTAAAACTGATAAAAATTGAACACTGGCTATTGGCGAAAGTGGCTGCTTGCAGTAAACTACGTCTTTGATTTAAATTATTTTTGGAGTGCTGTGATGGCCCGCGTAACAGTTGAAGATGCAGTAGATGCAGTTGGTAATCGTTTTGACTTAATTTTAGTTGCGGCTCGTCGTGCCCGCCAAATTGCTGTTGGTGGTAAAACTCCACTAGTAGACCCTGAAAACGATAAGCCAACGGTAGTTGCTTTACGTGAAATTGAATTAGGTTTAGTTGATAGCTCTTCAATGGACTTAATTGACCGTGAAGAACAACAACACCAAGAAGCAGCTGAATTAGCTGCTGTTGCCGCTATTGTTGGTGGCAACCAATAATCGACCTCCCGGTCTGATTTAGCCAACGGCGCAGTATTTCTACTATAGCCGTTGGCAATCCTCTCTTTTCATCGTATATTCGTAGCTTACCTAATTTACTTCACTAGGGCTGTTTATCTTTCGAGGTTAAATTTGCAGTAGTATGTTTGGTATTTAGGCAAGGCAGAGCCTATGTAGTGTGGTTATTCCCCATAAATAGGCGATAACGCAGCATAAATGCAAAACATGCGCTGCCTAAAGGGTTCTGCCTAGGGGCACTTTACTCTTTGTTGCTCGATTTTTACTTAGCCCGCTAGGCTAAAAACCTCGCGCCACAATTAAATCGCCCCTAGATTGAACAAATTTTAATCCTGAAAGGTCAACAGGCCCTAGAACATTGGAGTGTGAATGTATCTTTTTGAAGGTCTTAAAAAGAAAATCTCAGAATACTTGCCCGCTGCTGATGTAGAGCTGGTTCAAAAATCTTACGTGGTAGCCCGAGAGGCCCATGAAGGACAAACTCGCTCGAGTGGCGAACCTTACATAACGCACCCAGTAGAAGTAACCCAAATTCTTGCAGGCATGCATCTTGACCATGAAACGCTCATGGCCGCGCTAATGCATGATGTAATTGAAGATACTGATTTTAGTCAACAAGATTTAGCCGAGATATTTGGCGAAACTGTTGCAGAGCTAGTTGAAGGTGTGAGTAAGCTCGATAAGCTTAGCTTTAAAGATAAAAAAGAATTCCAAGCTGAAAACTACCGCAAAATGATTATGGCAATGACTCAGGATATTCGAGTCATTTTAATCAAGCTTGCTGATAGAACACACAATATGCGTACTTTAGGCGCATTGCGCCCAGATAAGCGCCGCAGAATAGCGCGTGAAACACTAGAAATTTACGCACCAATTGCAAACCGCTTAGGTATTCACGATATTAAAAATGAACTTGAAGACTTAGGTTTTCAAGCTTTATATCCTATGCGTCATCGCGCACTTAAATCGGAAGTTGCTAAAGCACGCGGTAATCGCAAAGAAGTTATTACTAATATCCAACATGAAATAGAAGCACGTCTTGAAGAATCAGGCATTAAAGCAACTGTGTCAGGCCGTGAAAAACATTTATATAGTATTTATAAAAAAATGCTTAATAAAGAACTGCTATTTAACGAAGTTATGGATATTTACGCGTTTAGAATTGCAGTTGACTCTATGGATACGTGTTATCGTGTATTAGGTGTAGCTCATAGTCTTTATAAACCTATTGAAACACGCTTTAAAGATTATATTGCAGTACCAAAAACAAATGGTTACCAATCGCTTCATACTTCATTAGTTGGTCCTCACGGTATACCTGTTGAAATTCAAATTCGTACTCATGATATGGATCATATGGCCGACAAAGGTGTAGCGGCGCATTGGATGTATAAAAAAGCAGGTGATGGCGCAGGTAATACTTCGCAGCAACGTGCTCGCCAGTGGATGCAGAGCTTATTAGAGCTTCAGCAAAGTGCGGGTTCATCATTTGAATTTATTGAAAATGTAAAAACTGAGCTATTCCCAGAAGAAATTTACGTATTTACACCAGATGGGCGTATTGTTGAGCTACCAATGGGTGCTACCGCAGTCGATTTTGCTTATGCCGTGCATACAGATGTAGGCAACACCTGCGTAGGCGCTCGCGTTAATCGCAAGCCGCACCCTTTAAGTAGGCCCTTAGATACAGGGCAAACTATAGAAATAATAACAAGCTCAGGCGCTCACCCTAATGCAACATGGCTAAACTTTATTGTTACTGGTAAAGCGCGTTTGGGCGTTCGTAACTACCTTAGAAGCCAGCATCATGAAGAAGCTATGCTTTTAGGGCGCCGCTTACTTGATTCAGCATTAGGTGAAAACAAACTAGATAGCATTGCTGATGAAAATATAGCGAGAGTACTTGAGGAGCACGAACTAACAACGCTTCTTGAATTACTTGTAGAAATTGGCTCTGGTAACCTAATGAGCATGTTAATTGCCAAACGCCTGTTACAAAATGACAGTGACGACTTAACTGATATTACCAGCCAAGCCAAAGCGACCATTATTGGTACTGAGGGCATGCTAGTTAATTACTCCAAGTGTTGCCGACCTGTACCTGGCGATGCTATTACAGCTCATGTAAGCCAAGGTAAGGGCCTGACCGTTCACCGCCAAGAATGTAAAAACATCCGTGGCTGGGAAAATGAGCGCTCTAAATACTTAGTTGTAAAATGGGACGATAACCCAGAGAAAGAATATATTGCAGCTCTGAGAGTTGAAATTATTAATCATCAGGGGGCTCTGGCTAAATTAACCAATGTTGTTACTACAACCCAAGCCAATATTGTAGAAATAACCACCGATGAAAAAGAAAGTAATTTATACGTGATAGATTTAGGGGTTACCGTTAAAAACCGTATCCACGTTGCTAACATTATGCGCCGCATTCGCGTTATGCCTGATGTACAAAAAGTCTATCGTAAAAAGTAAAATAGGAAACACATGAATAAAGCATTTATCTCTACCGACAAAGCACCTGCTGCCATTGGCACTTACAGCCAAGCAGTTAAAGTAGGCACCGCTGTTTATTTATCTGGTCAAATTCCATTAGTGCCAGAAACGATGGAAATGATTTCAGAAGACTTTAGTGAGCAAACGCATCAGGTATTTAAAAATATCACTGCGGTATGTGAAGAAGCTGGCGGGCAAATTCAAGATTTAGTGAAAATAAATATTTATCTAACTGATTTATCTAACTTCGCTACTGTAAATGAAGTGATGAGCCAATACTTTAAGCAACCTTACCCAGCGAGAGCTGCATTAGGTGTTCGTGCACTTCCAAAAGGTGCACAAGTTGAAATAGATGGAATAATGGAACTTCCTTCTACCAATTAAGTATTACAGGCTATAGAGCCTCTCTATAGCCTTTTTTTCCCTCTCAGCACTTCGTTCTCTGTGACTTCTTGACTCAAATGTAAATTTCTAGCAATCTGTAGTTGTGTTTTAAAAAACAAACTTAACTTAAGTAGTAAAAAAGGATTAACTCGTGTTTAAGCTTGCCAACAATGGAAATGTTTTACTTGATGTAAAAGAACATATTCCTCCCAGCGCTGCATTTATTTTAGAGGCTCTCGAAAAGTCAGCTTTTTGCGACTGCAAAATAGATCATGACGCTATTAATGATTTTTTTAAAAACGAAAACACACAACACACTCTGGTTGTAGCAACAAAACACAATGCCACTTTAAATGTAACAATTAGCGACGATAAAATGTTGGCCATTGGCGAGCTAACCCTTGCCCAAGGCGGAAAATTATTAAGTTTAGAAGATGCAAAAAAACAACTCGTTAAAGCAGGAATTGTGCGTGGCTATAAGCAAGCATTTTTAGAGTTGCTACTGCAAAAACAGTTTGAACATACAGCGGGTTCTGTCGTTAAGGGAGTATTAGCTAAAGGCAGACTACCAAGTGATGGTTTGGCTACTAAACTAATAACAACCGTAGAGACTTTAAAAGACCGTTTAAAAACTCCCAAGCTCAAAGAAGATGGCAGCGTGGACATGCGCGACTTTGGCAAGCTTGCAAGCGTAGAGCCAGGCTCTGTGCTTATTCGCCAACAACCTGCAACCCCTGGTAAAGAAGGCTTCACCGTAATAGGTGACATACTGCCCGCAAAACCCGGAGAAAATAAACAATTAGTGGCAGGCGAAGGCACCGAAATATCAAAGCTGAATCCGCTTGAACTAGTCTCTACTATTGCAGGTGTTCCGGTTGAAATTAATAATGGTATGCGTGTCGACGATATTTTTACCATTTCAGATGTAAACGTAAAAAGCGGCCACATTGACTTTCAAGGCAGTGTTATTGTTACCCGCAATATAGACCCTGGAATGAAAGTAACAGCCAAAGGCGATATTACTATATTTGGCACGGTTGAATCAGGAGAGCTTACCGCAGGCGGAAACATCACCGTTAAACAAGGCATTATTGGCCATCAAAAAGCCGACGAACAATCCCTGTCTTGTAAGCTTATTGCACGAGGTGATATTCACGTCTCTCATTCACAGTATTGCTACCTAGAAGCAAATAATATTTTTATTGATCGCCAAACAAGCCACTGTGTAATGAAAGCTAAACGCTTACTGCAAGTTGGTCAATCCGACTTACCTAAGGGTAAAATATTTGGTGGCGAAATACTTGATGCAACAACCCTCATTGCTGGCGAAATAGGGAATGAATCAGGCGCTAAAATGATTATTAACCTAGCGGCTTCTGGCGCCGAAATAACAGCAGATACTGATAATTGCTTTAAAGACTTAGCTAAAACAGATGCACAGCTAGACACGTTGCAAGCAGCATTAGAAAAAACTGATTTAGTGAAGGATGCCGAAAAGAAAAAACTATTAATTACTAAAATTGGTGCTACTCAAAAGCATTATTGTGAGCAGGCAGAGCAATTAGAAAAACGTCTTTCAAACTTAGATCACGACTTACACGATTTACTTAACGATGCTAATTTAGCGGTAAATTCTGTTTTGCATTCAGGTGTAGAGATTCATATTTTTGATAAAGTACTCAAAACAATCCGCAACTACCCTCCGTGCAACGTTAAACTTTTGAATAACAAAATTGAAATAGAGTTCAAAACAAGCTAATAACTGAGTGCTCTATTGAGCACTCAAATTAATTCACGTTTAAAGTAAACCGCTTACCTCAGCATGTGTTTGCTGCGGCCATACACCCACTTGTACTTGACCAATATGCTGTTTTTGTAGCAAGAGCATAGCTAAGCGCGACTGCCCTATTCCACCGCCAATTGTTTGCGGAAATTTACTTTGTAGTAGCGCTTTATGCCAATCAAACTCTAAGCGGTCTTCATCTCCAGTTGTACTTAACTGCGCTTTTAAAACCTCAGGACTTACACGTATACCCATTGATGAAATTTCAAATGCGTCTTCAAGTACTGGGTTCCATACTAAAATATCACCATTTAAACCCATATATTGATCGCACGTTGGCGTAGACCAATCATCGTAATCTGGGGCTCTTACATCATGGATTTTGCCATCACCAAGCGCGCCACCAATACCAATTAAAAATACAGCACCATATTCTTGTGCAATGGCTTTTTCGCGCTGTTTAGCGCTAAAGTCAGGGTACATTTTACGTAGCTCTTCACTGTGCACAAACTTAATGTCGTCCGGTAAAAAAGGCGTCAAACCATAAGACTCTCTTACAAAAGCTTCCGTCTCTTTTATCCCTTTATAAATAGATTGAACAGTTTGCTTTAGTGTTGCCAGCGAACGCTCTGTGGTTTCGTTAATTACTTTTTCCCAATCCCATTGATCTACATATACAGAATGAATAGGACTTAATGAATCTTCATCTGGGCGCAAAGCTTTCATTTGAGTGTAAATACCCTCACCAACACCAAAGCCATAAGTTGCGAGTGTTTTACGTTTCCACTTAGCCAATGAATGCACCACTTCGTAGCGGCTATCTGTAATCGCTTTTACATTTACAGCAACTGCGTTTTCATGGCCGCTTAAGTTATCTTGCGTGCCGTCACCTACTTTAGCCAAAATAGGGGCTTGAACCTCAACCAGCCCAAGTTGGGTTTCTAGTTGCTGTGAAAAAAATTGCTTAACTTTACTTATTTGCTGCTGTTGCTGCACATAGTGTGAACTCATAATAATTGGCCTCATTCCCAGTTATTGTTACTTGCTTAATTGATAAAAAGCGCCCTAATGAGCGCCTTTAATGAGGTTAATGTAACGATTTGATGAATTAATTCAATATCCCATAATAAAAATAGCTTTAACATATTAAAACCATCAATTAAGTGGTATAAAAATCATATATTCGATAATTTTATGAGAAAAATATAATGGAAAATTATTTAATCGATAATCTCGATAAACAGATACTTCATGCATTAATGGAAAATGCCCGTACTGCGTACGCCGAATTAGCAAAAAGATTTAATGTAAGCGCTGGGACAATTCACGTAAGAATTGAAAAAATGAAGCAAGCAGGGATCATTACAGGCACCCAATTAACGATTAATACTAAACAGCTAGGCTACGATGTGTGTTGCTTTATAGGTATTAATTTAAATAACGCACGTGATTACCCACAAACACTTATAAAGCTAGAAGCATTGGAGGAAGTGGTAGAGGCTTATTACACAACAGGTAACTACAGTATATTTATAAAGGTAATGACAAAGTCCATTGATCACTTACAAGATGTGCTGATTAATAAAATACAGGCAATAGAAGCTATTCAGTCAACAGAAACTCTTATTTCTCTACAAAATCCAATTAGCCGTACGGTAATGCCTTAACTGCAAAAATCTCGTATAATTGCCGAAAAAAGAGGATAACCATGCAGCAAACTCGCTACCAAAGAATCGAAGACGTACTTTCGCGCCGTCAAACAGACTTAACCGTGTGCTTAGAAGACGTGCACAAACACCATAACTTATCTGCAATAGTACGAAGTGCTGATGCGGTTGGTTGTCATCACGTACATGCTGTATGGCCTGAAAAGCAAAAATGGCTAACTAATAACACCTCAGGCGGCAGTAAAAACTGGCTAGAGACGCACTTACATAGAAATATTGATGATGCTGTTACTGCAATGCGTGAACGCAATCCAGAAATACAAATATTAGCAACTCACTTATCAGAAGATGCCGTTGATTTTAGAGAAGTAGATTACACCAAGCCAACGGCTATTATTGTTGGACAAGAAAAAACAGGGATATCAGAAAAAGCCCTAGAATATGCCGATCAAAATATTATTATTCCAATGCAAGGCATGGTGCAATCACTAAATGTTTCAGTTGCTGCTGCGCTAATATTGTTTGAAGCACAGCGCCAACGCGAGCTGGCTGGTTTATATAATAGAGATATGTTGAGCGCCGAAGTTAAACATCCACTTTACTTTGAAGGCTGCCACCCTATTATCGCAAGGCAGTGTAAACAAAAAAAATTACCTTATCCTGCACTTGATGAAAACGGCGAAATAGTCGCTGACGAGCAATTTTGGCAAGCTTTAAAACATACTTGATGGACTAAAGCTCTGTAAGTACACTTAACTTATTCACAAATAATAAGATTGATATAATTTGTCTAAACCTAGCTTAAATCAATACCCAATTACAGAGCTCAAAGGGGTCGGCCCAAAAATGGCTGAGCGTTTGTTAAAGCTAGGTATTTTAACTGTGCAAGATATGCTTTTTCATTTGCCACTTCGCTATGAAGATCGCACTCGCTTATACGCGATTAATGAGTTGTCACTACATAGCCACGTGAGTGTTGAAGCAACAATTGAAACAAGCCAAATCACGTTTGGAAAAAGGCGCATGCTTGTTTGCCAAATCAATGATGGTACTGGCAGGCTAACACTACGATTTTTTAATTTTACCGCTGCACAAAAAAACGCATTTAGCGCTGGTAAAATAATACGTTGTTTTGGTGAAGTGCGCCGTGGCCGTGTTGGCTTTGAAATGAGTCATCCTGAATACAGCATCAGCGATACCTCTAACGAGCAGCCGGTAGCGACAACATTAACGCCCGTTTATTCAACAACCGAAGGCTTAAAGCAACTATCGATTAGAGCTTTAAGCGAACAGGCTATTGATTTACTAAATAAATACTCAGTAGAAGAACTACTGCCTTCACAGTGGCAGCCATCAAATATGCCGCTAAGTGACGCCTTATTATTACTGCACCGCCCACCAAATAATGTTGATGTAGCTGCATTAGAGCAAGGTACTCACCCTGCTCAACAGCGCCTTGTATTTGAGGAGTTACTTGCTCAAAACCTCAGCTTATTAAAAGTGCGAGAGCAAGGGCAACAAGTGAAAGCCGTGGCATTAAATCCGGTAAACACATTAGAAAGCCAATTTTTAGAGCAACTTCCTTTTGCACCCACAAATGCGCAAAGCCGCGTAGTTGCTGAGATTAAAGGTGACATGCAACACGCGTATCCCATGATGCGTTTAGTACAAGGCGATGTAGGCTCTGGTAAAACCCTAGTAGCAGCACTTAGTGCACTAACAGCCATTGCGCAGGGCTTTCAAGTCGCTTTAATGGCTCCTACTGAAATTTTATCAGAGCAACATGGTGTTAATTTTACAACGTGGTTTAATCAACTAGGTATAACAGTTGCTTGGCTTGGCGGTAAAACAAAAGGCAAAGAGCGCGTAGCAACACTTGAAAAAATAGCCTCTGGTGAAGCGCAAATGATTGTAGGTACTCACGCTTTATTTCAAGATGAAGTTAAGTTTAATAACTTAGTGCTTATCGTTATTGATGAACAACACCGCTTTGGTGTCCACCAGCGTTTATCACTGCGTGAAAAAGGTAAGTTTGGTGATTGTTACCCTCATCAACTAGTCATGACCGCAACACCCATTCCACGTACACTCGCCATGACCGCCTATGCCGACTTAGAAACCTCTGTGATTGACGAGCTGCCACCTGGGCGTACGCCAATCACAACAGTGGCACTTCCTGATACTCGCAGAGACGATATTATTGCCCGCGTTAAATTAGCGTGTAACGAGCAAGGCCGCCAAGTTTATTGGGTGTGTACACTTATTGATGAATCTGAAGTACTGCAATGCCAAGCAGCGGAGGACAGCGCACTGCAGTTAAAAGAAGCATTACCAGAGCTAAACGTAGGCTTAGTACATGGGCGAATGAAATCAGCTGAAAAACAAGCCATTATGAGCGAGTTTAAGGCAGGTAATATACATGTTTTAGTTGCCACGACGGTTATTGAAGTTGGTGTAGATGTCCCTAATGCGAGCTTAATCATTATAGAAAACCCTGAGCGCTTAGGCTTAGCACAGCTGCATCAGTTACGTGGGCGAGTTGGCCGTGGCGCTACTGCATCGCATTGCGTGCTTTTATACCACGCACCACTGTCTCATACCGCTCAAAAGCGATTAGGTGTACTACGCGATAGTAACGATGGCTTTGTGATAGCAGAGCGCGATTTAGAAATTCGTGGCCCTGGTGAAGTACTCGGTACAAAACAAACAGGGTTAGCCGAGTTTAAAATTGCCGATCTTACCCGCGATAAGCACATCCTCAACCAAGTTAGACCGATTGCACAGCAAATGCTTAAGCAACACCCAGAGGTTGTTGACCCGCTAATTCAACGTTGGTTGGGTAATAAGCAAAATTACGCGCAAGCGTAACCACTCTATTTTCTATATTTTTGAGTTTACTAAGTTAATTTACTAAATTAGCTTACTAAGGATATAAAAAAGTCAGCTCTAAACAATATAGAGCTGACTTCTGATATCTCAATAGAGCAGCATAAAAGCGATTTTCGCCCTTTACTGCTCTTAGTTAAATTTAAGCTTTATTAAGCTCAAATATAAGCGATGTTTGCGGGAATGAAATTGGCATTTGTAAACCAAACTGCATTAGCGCTTCACCTGTAAATGTTTGACCATTTACCGCAGCAATAGAAGATGGGCGATACTCTTCAAATTTTACCGGCCACACTAAATTAAGCGTGTACTGCGCATCGGCATCTAGGCCAACAAAACGAAGCTTATTAGGCGCTGTACGCGGTGTTTCGCGAACGCTGTTATAGGCAAATAACGCTTTTGTTTTTTGCGCATCAATTAAACCAAAGTTAATTGATAAATCGTCGCTATCTAGGCGGTATAAATCGGCAGCATGAATAAACTCACGATGCTCTTTATGAAGTGCTATTGCGGCTTTAAGTGCATTGTATTCGTGATCGGTCAGTTCACGTGGGTCCATTTCGATTCCCATGTGGCCAAACATTGATACCGCAGCACGCATTTCAATACTTACATTACGCCCTGTGATATGACAATCGCGTGGGCCTACGTGTGCACCCATAACCGACGATGGGAAAAAGAAAGAACATCCACGCTGTATTTCAAGGCGATCTAGCGCATCGTTTGAATCTGACGTCCATACACGATCTGTGTGTGCAAGTACGCCGTAATCTACACGTGCACCACCTGACGAACAGCTTTCTATTTCAAGACCAGGGTGCGCCGCTTTAATACGGTCAATTAAACGATAAAGTGCCAATGTTTGCTGATGCACAGCAGGCTTGCCATCAAAATTACCCGCATGGTTAATATCGCGGTTCATATCCCATTTAATGTACTTAATAGTTGGGTATTCAACTAAAATATCGTCGATGGCTTTGTATAGGTACTCAACAACCTCAGAGCGCGTTAAATCAAGTACTAGCTGATTTCTAAAGCTTAACTGTTCGTTGTTTTGGGAGCCTAAAACCCAATCAGGATGCGCGCGGTATAAATCACTATCTGGGTTGACCATTTCTGGTTCAAACCAAATACCAAACTCCATACCTAAGCTATTCACATGATCTATAACGGGTGATAAACCATCGGGGTAAATTTTGTAATCTACTGTCCAATCACCTAAACCAGCGTTATCGCCACGGCGGCCTTTAAACCAACCATCATCAAGTACAAAACGCTCAATACCTAACGGCGCTACTTTGTCGGCTAGCTGCTTAAGCGTGTCTACGTCGTGATCAAAGTATATGCCTTCCCATGTGTTGTAATGCACAGGACGTGTTTTTTCACGCTGTGCTTGGCTAAGTAAATTAGCTTTAACAAAACGATGAAAATTACGAGAAAGCGCACTAAAACCTTCACTCGAAAACGAGCCATAAATGCTCGGGCTTTGATATGTTTGACCTTTAGCAAGCATAAGCTCACCAGGAAGTAATAGCTCACCCATTTGTACATAACGACGACCTTCAGCTAAAAGCTCTGCGCGTAGTTTATTGTTACCACTCCAACCTAAATGAAAGCCGTAACATTCGCCGTGTTGCTCGCCTGCATTTTCGTTATGCACTAATAAACCAGGAAATACATCGTGTGATGTTTTGCCTTTACGGTTTTCGCGAACAAAACTGCCTAAAACTAAATCAACCGATTGACGTTGAAATTCATTTGACCAACGACCTTCAAAGCTCACTATTTTGCTTACGCTATCTGGTAGCTGAAATGTTGGTGCTGCGCAAAAGTTCACGCTTAGCGGTAAGTCGCCTAAATTAGTTAATACAGTATGTGCGCTTAGTACATCAGTGTTTTTATCAAGTGTAATGCTGTGCACGACTTCAATACTACGAAGCTTATCTACGCTTACAAATTCAAGTGTTGCGGCTGAAGGCTGACGCACTTCTTGAAGCTCTGGCCCTACTGACCATGCGATTGAGTCGTTTACTAGCTCAAGCCCTGGCGCACCAGTAAAGCCCTCACCGAGTAGTGGAGATAGAGAAATAGGCGCTTCTTCAACCACGGCACATTTTACTTCTTGACGCGTAGCAAGCTGAGTTAGCATTGTTTCTGTTGTTTGCTCAGATAGGCGTTTACCAAAGTACAGTAACGCCGGTGTTTTGCTCTGGCAGTCGAAAATAACGGTGCTGTTTACACTGTCTAATCGATAAAATGATTTAGTGTCGGCCATGATTTTCCTATCCTCTTGTTCATTGTGTGAGTTATAAATATAACGAAAATTAGTAAGCTACACTATGTACTAAATGTATCTCATTGCTTGAGCCACAATCGATCAGACAGTGACATTCAATAATAATAGTATATATCATATAAATTAGATTTTGATAGTCTTTACATCGCAAATAGTCAGATAAACTCACTGGAAATACCACAGTAATAAAAAGTATTAACCTAACCTTAGCTTTGAAGTTGCCATGTTGCTTTTAATACATATAAAAAATCGGCCAGAGTTGCCCCATGACCGATTTTGTCAGCTTAAACTATTTACAATCTATTTTTGTACTTGTACTTGTCCTGCGTCATCAAGTGCCGGTGTTTTACCTGCCCACTGCGCATTCAAACCAAATACCACTTTATTTACTATCAATGCAAAAGCTACACATACAATCAGTGTAATTGGCATTAAATGAATGTAATGAATGTCAGTATGTAGTGGTGAGTTTGCAAACGTAAGCATGCCGTACATTACAACACCTAAAATTACTGCTGCAATACCTGCACGTGCATCAACATTTTTAAATAATAAGCCCACTACAAAAATTGAGAATATAGGCATACTTAATAAGCCGTTTAATTGCTGTAGTAAGTTAATAATACTGTCGGCTTGCTGGTAAATTGGTACAAGTACCAGTGTTAAGCTTGTTAGTAGCAATGTTACGTAACCACTTAGCTTTACAACACTTGGCTCTTTATTAAAGTAAGCTTCGTGAATGTCACACACGTATAGTGCTGTAGCTGAATTTAATAAGCTGTTGTAAGTAGACAGCACTGCCGCCGCCATTGCCGCTGCAAACACACCGGTTAACCATGCTGGCATTACATCACCTACAATTCGACCATAAGCAGCGTCGCCAATATCGCCGTAAAGTTTAAACGAAATGATACCCGGTAATACCACAATGGCAGGGACGATTAAAAAACGAATTCCCGCTGCGGCAAATATACCTTTTTGCGCTTCTTTAACATTAGGAGCAGCCATGGCTCGTTGCGTAATTGTTTGGTTAGTACCCCAGTAATACATTTGAATAAAGATCATACCGGTTAAAAGTGTTGGCCATGGAATAGGTGAATCAGCATCGCCGATGAGTGTTAAGCGCTCCTCAGGAATACCCGTAAAGTCATAATCAATCGCATTTAGTGCTAAAAACACCACTAAAACAGCCATACCTAGTACCAGTAAGCCGTTATAAGTATCAGACACTGCAACTGCACGTAGACCACCAAAAAACGCATAAATAGCACCTACAATGGCAAATGCGGTGGCAATATACATTAGCGGAATATCAACCTTAAACATGGTTTGCATAAACAGCGCACCTGAGTAAATTACCGCTGGCATGTAAATAAGTGCATTACCTAAAAAGAATAATCCCCCAATAACAGCGCGAATATGTTTGTTGTTATAGCGCTTTTCTAAAAGCTCTGTGGTCGTTGTACAGTTGTATTTATAATAAACAGGAATAAACACTTTGGCTAAAATAATTAAGCCAATAATCGCCGCAAGCTCCCACCAAACAAGCAAAGCCATTTGGTTACCATTCATACCCACTAGTTGGTCGGTACTTAAGTTAGTAAGTGTTATTGAACCTGCAACAAACATCCAAGTAAGGCCACCGCCCGCTAAAAAATACTCTTTGGTTTGGCTTTGTCCGTTATTACGATTTTGACCTCGGCATTTCCAATAAGTAAGGCCACCAATTAAAGCGGTGACAAAAACAAAAACCACCAGCTGTAAAATGTTATCTGACATGTGTGTGTCTCCTACGCGTTACGCGCAATGTCTGTGTAATAAAAAAGTGCACGCTACAGCGCGTGCGCATCTCGACTTAGTTCTAACTTAATTTGCTTTAAAGGCATAAGTTCGGGACGTTGGTTGTGCAGCTTTACCAATGCATTTAACTGAAACAGTGAAATAAGCATACTGTTAAGCACACTTAGGTAACCTTGCTTGTGTAAGTTTGCAACGGTATCGCTATCTAAAGTTTGCAGTTTGTCTTCATCAACGGTGCTCAAACCTTGAATAGTTTGGATTTCGCCTTGTTCAAACTGCAATACAATATCTATGTTTTTAATAAGCCCTAAGCGCGCTACTTCTTGGGTAAATTGATACGTTTGATAGTCATTTTTTAAGTCGCTTTCTAACAGTTTTTGCTGTGCACTTAAAAATAAACTCGGGTTACCTTTAGCATCAAATAGTGCCTCGCCTTGCTGCGTATTTACGGCTGAGCTTTGATCATCAATCGCAATAAAGTAGTCGCTGCTATTTGCTTCACGGGTCATTAAATAAAGAGGGTGAGTTTGTATACATACCGGTGTGTAAAGTGCCTGCCATTGGTTGTTATTAACCAATAAACTTTGACCTGCACTAAAGCTGGTTAACGCTGATACGGTATAACTACCATTTTGTGTATTACGTGCTAAAAAAATAGGTAAGTCGCAGGCTGCTTTTGCCACTTCGTTAGCTCTTAAATTAACTAAATGCTGCGTTTTTGCATATTCAACACCTGCATTAGGGTTAATTTTTAATGTTTGGTGTTTGGTGTTTACTAGTTCACTAATAGCCATAGTTACACATCCTTAAACTGGGTTAGCCGCTAACCACTGCTCAATATAAGCGCGGTGTGGCGGCAAAGTTTGCAACATCTGCTGTGTAAGCTGGCTGTTACGTTCAATTATTTGTTTGGCTTGCGCGTCTTGTGAATACAAATAAGCCTGTTTAGTAAAGTCTGGTTTGAAGCCCATACCATATAAAACGTACTGGTAGCTGGCGGCTGGGAATAACTCTAATGCGCCATGAAAATCTTGAATAAGCGGGCCACGGCTTCCCCAAAGCAGTAAATCTTCTTGCAGGGTTTGTGGAATAGTATTGGGCTGTACATGTGCTTGCCAGTAAGGTTCTGGGCGCTTGGTTAGCATGTAATGCAGCTTTAAAAAGTCGATAATACGCTGCCAGCGGTAATCCATCTGCTCGTTAAAGCGTTTAGCTACTATAGGCATTACTTGTGTATCTGCTGGCATGTGCTCTGCTACAAAGCGTGCTGAAATTTCAACAAGCATAATAGCGGTTGCTTCAAGCGGCTCTACAAACCCTGCTGACATACCCACTGCAACACAGTTTTTATGCCAAAACTTCTCACGGTAGCCCGACTCAAAGCTAATTTTACGGGCAGTTAAACCGTTTGCTGCATCGCCTAAATAGTTTCGTAAGTTTTGCTCTGCTTCATCGTCTGATAAAAATTTGCTTGAATATACATGCCCTACACCACGGCGATGCGTTAAACCTATATCCCAAATCCATCCAGCGTTTTGCGCTGTTGCTATGGTATGGCTGGCTAAGGAGTCATCGTTTTCATCGTAAGGGACTTGCATCGCCAGTGCGCTGTCGTTAAATAGCACGTGGTCCATTTTTTTAAACGGTACGTTGAGCGCTTGGCCTAATAACAATGATGAAAAACCAGTACAGTCTATAAATAAATCGGCGCTTATAATGCGGGTTTGATCTTTTAGAGTAAGCTCATTTATTGCACCATCGTCATCAAGTTTTACCTGATCAACAGTACCAATAATATGCTCTACACCAAGCTTACTTTTACAATGTTGTTTAAGCATTTCTGCAAAAGCGCCGGCATCTAAGTGATAAGCGTAATTACAGTTACCTTGATATTCACCTTGCGCTATACCTCTTGGGGCTAAGCTTGCTTCGCAAATATCATGTTGAAAATTAGTTTGCTGTGCAAAGTCTTCAACATTATCTAAATAAGGGGCTAAATCTATGCGGCCGTAGCCTAGCGGTACAGTAAATGGATGGTAGTAAAAGTCATTGTTGCCGTGCGTCCAATTTACAAATTTACCACCTTGCTTAAAGGTAGCGTTACAGGCTTTAAATACATCAACTTCACGCAAACCTATTTGCTGAAGTGTGTTTTTCATCGTGGGCCAGGTACCTTCACCTACACCAATTGTTGGAATATCTGACGATTCAACCAACATCACTTTTAAGCCATCACCATTTTTACCTTGGTGATACGAAGCTATAATTGCAGCGCTCAACCATCCTGCTGTGCCGCCACCAATTACTGCGATTGTTTTTATTGTTTTATTCATAATGGACTACTCTTTGAGTATCTTTGATAACGTTTTATACAACAAATGCCCGGTAGGGCATTTGGATTTAATGTGGCTTCATTTTAGCCAATTAGGTTAACTAATATACATTACTGTTAAATTAACCTAATTGGTATTAGCACTAATGTACTGCAATGAAACAAGAGGCGAGAAGTTCGCCTCAAACATTAATTAAAACGATCCGCGAATACCAAACGCGTAACGTGAGCCATTATCTTCCACTGAATAAATTTGGTTAGCAAAACGACCTGTTTGTACTAACTCTTCTTCAGTGATATTGATGCCTTCTGCAAAAATAGTGAAGTTTTCGTTAATATCGTAGCTTGCACTAATATCCCACTGGCCGTACGTTTCTACGTTCACTGGTTCACCATTGAAGCCGTTATCAACTAAGCGTAAAAAGCCTTCACGGTTGTTAAATGCAACACGTGCTTGCCAGTTGTCTTGCTCATAAAACAATACTAAGTTTTGTGAATCGCCCAAACCTTCAAGTGCAAATGTTTGAGTTGTATCATCACCTACACTAATGTCGCTATTCACAACAGTCGCATTGGCAATAAAGCCAAAGCCATTTTCAAACATGTGAGTAACACCCACTTCGAAGCCTGTTACGGTTGCAGACTCACCATTTTGAGGACGGCTTACAGTGTAAACTTCTGAGCTACCAATAAGTTCGTCATCTGTTTGGTCTGTACATGTAGTACACGCAAAATCAGGACCTGAACGGTCAGACATTTCGTATGTTTCTGCACCCGTTAACGTAACAATAAAGTCGTCAACTTCTTTACTAAATACTGCAAAGCTAAATAAGTTAGCATCGTTGTAGTACCACTCGTAAGAGATATCCCAGTTTTCTGATTGGAATGGTTTAAGTGCTGGATTGCCACCACTTGCCGTTAAGTTTTGACGACGTGGTTCGTTAAAGTTTGTCGCAGGAGATAACTGAGACATAGTTGGACGAGTAATACTATCGTACGCGGCAAAACGTAAAATCATATTATCTTGTAGCTCAAGCTTAACGTTGAAAGACGGTAGTAAGTTTGAGTAGCTAGTACCTTGTTCAATATTAGTCGCAGGGCCAAATACGTTAGCAAACAATGTCGCATCTGAAGTTGGAACTACATCGCTAATAAAGCTTTGTATTGCAGCAACTTCAATATCAGTTTCTGAGTAACGAGCACCCATATTAACGGTTACTGGCATATCAGCTAAATCAAAACCAAGCGTAAAGTCCATGTATAAACTAGTGATGTCTTCGTTAATTGTGTAACGGTTAT
Organism: Pseudoalteromonas sp. SG43-3; assembly: GCF_014164385.1. Classification (NCBI taxonomy): domain Bacteria; kingdom Pseudomonadati; phylum Pseudomonadota; class Gammaproteobacteria; order Alteromonadales; family Pseudoalteromonadaceae; genus Pseudoalteromonas; species Pseudoalteromonas sp. SG43-3. The sequence continues at coordinate 57,193 of NZ_JACJFC010000012.1, read as the reverse complement.
TTTGTAGCGTTGGCTCTACTGGGAAACCTTGATCGGCTAAGTAATCAAGCATTTTATCGCCATCGTAGCTATAAAATGTATCGATCAAACCAGGGAAGTAATTACTCGCTGTGTATGCTTCAAAATCAATTTCATCAAGCGGTGCTTGTGTACCGTAACCACAAAATTGACATTGGCTACCAAATACTTGGAAGCTTGATTTTTCACGCTCTTGGCGATAAGCACCAAAGTTAATACGCTCTACTGGGCCTTTATCTGGCACGTATTCAAAATCGGCTTTTACTTCAGTGATTTCATCTTCATCAGTAAATTGATTACCAATTTCGTTGTAGTGAAGACGCGCTAGGCTTGGATCTGGCAATGAACCATTTTCAAAGCCATCATGCTGTACGGTAGGAATGCTGCCTGTACCGTCAAAAGTATAGCTGTTAATAATACCCACTACGTTAAAACGATCATTACCTGCACGGTCGTTTTCAGCTGTTGAGCGAGATACATCAAATTTTGCTTTTAGTGACTCGTTTACTTGCCAGTCAACATTAATACCAAATGCTTTATTAGTTACGTCACGTGAGTTACGTGTATGTGATACAAAGTCGCTTGCAGGGTCGCCACTTGGTGCGCCTAAGCCAACTTCTTGAGAGAAAGTTAAAAGCGTACCCGTTTCAGCATCAATTGTTGCGCTGCCTACACGGTCTGGTTCGAACCAAGATGCTAAATCACGCACTGACGAATCAACTTCAAATTTTGAAATTATTCCATCAACCGTAATCGTAACATCGTCAGATGGTGCATATTGAAGTACTAAACTTGCGTTTGTACGTTCACGGTCTTGCTCATCAACTACTTGGTCCCAGTTACGTGGAATGTAGGCATTTTCAAACAATACACCATCAGTTGGGTTAGATATTGTTTGGCCACCGCGCCAACCTGCCGTTAAAATTTGGTTATTTTGAAGTTTACGTTGTTGATTAGTGATGGCAAAAAGCACACCTAGCTTGTCATCGTTAAACGTATTACTTATTAAGAATGATGTTGATGGAGATACTTCTTCAGAAAGGCTTTCGTACATACCTTTAACTGAACCTAAAATATGTAAACCACCAAAATCAAAAGGGCGTGCTGTAGTTACGTTAACCGTACCACCAATGCCGCCTTCTTGAAGCGTTGCAGTATTACTTTTATAAATATCAGCACCGGTGATTTGATCTGCTGCTAATACATCAAAATTAAATTCACGACCTGCACTGTCTGTCGCAATTTGACGACCATTAACAAGTACAGTATTAAATTGTGGACCAAAACCACGAATAGTTACCGCTTGGCCTTCACCACCACTACGGTCAATTGCTACACCTGTAATACGTTGCAGAGACTCTGCTACGTTTAAATCAGGAAATTTACCAAGATCTTCTGCTTTAATCCCGTCTGTAACAACATTAGATGCTTTTTTATCTAACATTGATGAACGTAAGCTGCTGCGGATACCCGTTACTGCGATAACTTCAACATCTTCATTTACTACTGTAGGCGTATTGCCTTCAGCGCCTTGAGCTGCAACGCTTCCGCTTGCCAATATACCAGTGATAGCAATACTGAGCGCGGTTTTCTTGTTGAACGATAACTTATTGTTAATTACCATTTTTTAAAAACTCCTGATTGTGTGTAGTCGTTGTGTCGTTGTGGTAGTGCGTATAGTTTCAAATACTATTTATATTATAAATACTTTAAACCGGCAAAAAGTGCAACCTTTTCCTTAATTATGGATAGCATTCAATTACCGTATATTTTCTTTTGGTTTTCTTTTAATTAACATTAAAGAACTGTATTCACTCAGAAAAAGAGTAAATAATAACCTGTTCGTATTTCTCTGCTGGCAATAAATTAGCCTTTGGAAAATTTTCACGATTTGGCGCATCTGGCCAATTTTGCGCTTCAAAACACAAAGCTTGCCGTGCTTTAAAAGGCGAACCAACAAAGTTTGCGGTATAAAGCTGCATGCCTGGCTGCGTACTTTTAAGGGTTAAACTAACGTTCGTGTGTGGCGAAGTTAATGTAGCCATCGTCTTTAAACTGCTGTCATCATTAAAAATATAGCAGTGATCAAAGCCATTTCCAGCTTCTAGCTGAGGATGAACGGCGCTTAAGGCCTCACCAACTTGAGCTGGCTTAGTAAAGTCAAAGCAGGTACCGCAAACTAAAGCGGCTTCATTAAGTGGAATACTAGTTGTATCAATAGGAAGGTAACGATCGGTATTAATTTGAACAAGATGCTCATTAATTGATGAGCTGCCATCAAGATTAAAGTAGCAATGGTTAGTAAAGTTAACGAGCGTTTCTTTATTGGTTAGCGCTTTAAAGTGCAGAGTAAGCTCGCCGTTTTTAGCGCTAATAGTTTGCCAAACCTGCAACTCACCGGGGAAACCTTGTTCGCCGTCGGGCGAGCAATAATAAAGCTCAACTTCACTTTCAGTTTGTTTGGTTACTTGCCAAAGTACTTTATTAAAACCTTTAACACCGCCATGTAGGCTATTAGGACCGTTATTTGCCTCTAATTGATACTGCGTACCAGATAAGCTAAAACGCCCCTTTGCAATACGATTAGCGTATCGACCTACTGTAGCGCCTAAGTAAAATGGGTTTTCAAGATAGTATTGAGGGTCATCGACGCTAAGCGTCATTTCTTGTTTTTTAAATTTAATGCTTTTTATTATTGCGCCAAACGGTAAAATTTCAGCTGTTAAATTCTCACCATCACTGAGCTGAATAACTTGTAAAGGCTGGTTACTGGCAATAGATGTCACACGCATACTCCAATCAAATTACCGAATTAACATTTCCTGTTATAACGGCGCAACAATATATAATATAAATAGTATATAATTGGAGCCTGCAACTCAATCTAAATACGTTAAAATTTCTCGACAAAAATTTATACCTCTTCACTTAATTAAGTGATCTATTTTGAGGAAAGAAAATCGTGTTGATAACAAGGCAAAAATTTCGTTATTTAGTTGTTCTATATCAGAAATTTTTAACGCAGTTATCGTCAGATTTAATCCCTCAAATTGATTAAGTATTATTGAGGATAGGTATTCCAGCTGCCATTATTTATTTACACTAATCCAGCTCAGCATGAGCTTATATAAAATATAAGCTTTGTAAGGTTAACTCCCTTGGTAAATATGCTCGTTAAGCGCCGCTTTTTCGTCAATGCTAAGCGCTTGCTTTGATTTAGCAATAAAATCGTACCTCACCATCACAGCTTTTCCTATTGCGCAGCATTTATCGTGTTGCCATGCTTCTTGCCTAAGTGTAAAAGAGCTAGTGCCTATATGCTCTACAGAGGTTTTTACGGTCACTTCGTGGCCATAAAATAATTCGCCCACAAACGACACTTCAACTTTGGCGATAATCAATTTCCAATCATGTGGATTTAAGTCCGGTGTAAAAAACTTAAAAATAGGTCCACGCGCGACTTCAAACCATACAGGGAGTACGGTATTGTTGATGTGTCCGAGTGCATCTGTTTCGCTAAAGCGCGGCATCACTTTTTCAATAAACATAAAAATCCAATAATAATTATATAAAGGTAAACCATGACGGACTTTATACGCGTTATTAATAACGCATTAAGCGATGAGTTTTGCGATGAATTTATTTCCACATTCGCGCAAAGCCCGCATGTAAGACAAGGGGTAACATCGGGCGGTGTCGACTTAAAGAAAAAAGACAGCCACGACCTACACTTAAATAATCACCCCGAATATGCACAACAATTAAAACATATACAACAAACGACTGCACAGCATGTTTTTAAGTATGTTGAAGAGCATATTTTTATGATGATTGGGGCATTTGGCTTAAAGGTTTATCATCCAAAAACAGGCGAAGTAGTCGATTTAACCCAAGAGAATTTTGAAGAAGTGGGTAAACCGCAATTACCCGTTTTAGTTCAGCAAATTTTTAGACTCGGTAACATTCAAGCGCAAAAATACGAAGTAAACAAAGGTGGCTACCCTTACTGGCACAGTGAAGTTTATCCGCAGCTACAGCACAATGAAGCTTTGCATCGCGTGTTGTTATTTATGTTTTACTTAAACGATGTAGAAGAAGGTGGTGAAACAGAGTTTTATTATCAAAACCGTAAAATCGCTCCTCAAAAAGGCACTATGGTAATAGCACCTGGCTACTTTACACATACTCATAGAGGCAATAAGCCAGTATCAAACGATAAGTATATTTTAACCTCGTGGGTATTGTTTAACCGTGCAGAACAAATATATGGTGCGCCTAAGAGTTAGCGCACCAAAATCAGTATTATTTAACCAAGCAGTTCATCAAATAAATTAAACAACTGATCTAGCTCTTCAATGGTGTTGTAGTGCATACAACCAATGCGCACTACGCCGCCTTTATCAAGCACATCTAATTGCTTGCACAACCCTTGCGCGTAAAAATTACCATCCCACACGCAAATATGCTGCTTACCTAGAAATTCTGAAACGGCGCGTGGCTCAAGCCCTTCAAAAATTAAAGCAAAAGTAGGTGTACGCTCATTAAGGCGATCAAAATCATCAATACCAAATGACTTAATACGTGGATAATTAACCAAGCGCGTTAAAAAGTGTTCGCTAAGCGCCATTTCGTGCTGCTTAGTTTTAGCAAAAGCAACGCTTAACTTTTCGCGGCGTGAATGGCTATCGTCAAGCTCGCTAATCGCCGCAATGTAATCAACAGCTGCGATAAAACCAGCCATTGCTTCAAAGCTTTGCGTGCCGGTTTCCCAGCGACCTGGTGCTACGTCTTTAGCTGGCTCAACCTTGTAAGGCGTAAACCCGTCTAAATGTTCTTTTTTACCGTAAACCATACCTAAATGCGGGCCAAAAAACTTATACGCAGAGCACGCTAAGAAGTCGCAATCAAGTGCTTGCACGTCAACAAGTTCGTGCGGTGCATAATGTACGGCATCAACATAAACAAGTGCACCTACAGCGTGAGCAAGCTCAACAATACGTTTAATATTATTAATTGAACCTGTGGTATTTGAAGCGTAAGTGACCGCTACAAGCTTAGTGTTGCTGTTTAATAAGCTTTCAAATTGCGCCATATCTAAGCTGCAATCAGCTTCGTTAATTAAAGCCGTATTAACTTTAACGTCTTTATCTTCTGCAGCTTGTTGCCACGACGATACATTCGAGAAGTGATCGGCATTGGTTACAATTATTTCATCGCCAGCCTGCCAGTCGCGTGAAATTGCACGGCTAAAACTAAACGTAAGGCTGGTCATGTTTGGACCAAACACAATTTGTTGTGAGCTAGGTGCATTAAGTAAGTCAGCGGCGGCTTGGCGCGCATTCGCCATCAACTCAACCGTTTTATCACTTGAAAAAAACGCGCCACCTAAGTTCGAATTATAATGACCTAAATAAGCTGTCATCGCAGTAAGCACCGATGTTGGTACCTGCGAGCCACCTGGTCCGTCTAAAAATATTGGCGATTTACCATCAACGTTCTGCATTAATGCTGGAAACTGCTCACGTAATTGCGTTATGTTCATGCTTAACTTCCTTAAGACGTTAATACAAAACAATCCAGGTAACCTGGTTTGCTAGCATCAATTTTGTTCATAGGTGTTGCGTTATGCCACACTTGACGGTCGTTTATTAATGCAAACATGCCGTCTTTTATTTCCATTTTAAAACAAGGCTCAGCTTGCTTGTTTTCGTATACAAGCAGTTCGCCACCTTCTAAGTTCTCGTGAGAAACACCGCATATACATACATGGTCAAAACCATCTTGATGCACGCCTTCTGGCGCTGCAGGTGTATCGCTATCAATGGCAAGCATGCGGAACTGATGAATTTCAATATCACGCTGCTCATCAATACCGGTAAGTTGGCGAAACTCATTTACAATGCTTTTCATGCCCTCTGACTCAAGTAAACTTTGCTCTAAATTTTCGTAAGTACGCTCTACATTGCCTTGAAAAGTATTAATTGAATCATCTTGAACAAATGCTTTGGCTTGCTGTAGCTTTATTTCACCATTTTGCATTTTTACTACTGAATAACGACGTTTACGAAAGGCACCATCTGCATAAAGGTTTGCAGGAAGGTTATCAAAAGAAGGTTTAACCAAATCAATATTTGCTTGGTTAACAAAACGTAGTTGCAATAAATTCTGGTTGTTTAATGCTGTCATAAAATCTCGCCTAAAATAATGAGAATATTGATAAGGATTTTAATGCATTTTGATAGGAATTTTTGCGCGATTAATTACTTTAAAAGCAATTTAAGACTAGAGTTAATACAATAATATAAAAAAAGAAGCATGAACTATCTAATATTTGTTTTAGCCAATAAAAAACCCGCCGAAGCGGGTTTTTAAACAAACTCTAAAAGTTATACAGCTTGTTGAATAATCACGTTGTCTGCTTTTTTAGTGTAAGCAGGCATACGGTGGAAGTTTAAGTAACGGTAAGTATCTGCAGCCGTTGCATTAATCTTCGCTGCGTATTCTTGGTACTCAGCTGGAGTAGGTAGTTTACCTAAAATAGCCGCTACTGCAGCAAGTTCTGCTGAAGCTAAGAATACGTTCGCGCCATTACCTAAACGGTTAGGGAAGTTACGTGTAGAGGTAGACACAACCGTTGCTTTGTCTGCAACGCGTGCTTGGTTACCCATACATAGTGAACAACCTGGAGTTTCGATACGTGCACCTACACGACCAAAGATACCGTAGTAACCTTCGTCTGTAAGCTGATCTTTATCCATCTTAGTTGGCGGGGCAACCCAAAGCTGAGTTGGGATACGACCTTTAAAGCCATCTAGTAACTTACCTGCTGCGCGGAAGTGACCGATGTTAGTCATACAAGAACCGATGAATACTTCGTCGATTTTCTCGCCAGTAACATCAGATAATAAACGTGCATCATCTGGGTCATTTGGAGCACAAAGGATTGGCTCTTTAATGTCTGCTAAATCGATTTCAAGTACATGTTTGTACTCTGCATCAGCGTCAGCTTCCATTAGTTCTGGGTTAGCTAACCAATCTTGCATTGCAGTAATACGACGCTCAATAGTACGTACATCGCCGTAACCTTCAGAGATCATCCATTTAAGCATAACAATGTTTGATTCTAGGTATTCTGCGATAGACTCTTTAGAAAGTTTAACCGCACAACCTGCTGCAGAACGCTCTGCAGATGCATCTGATAGTTCAAACGCTTGCTCAACAGTTAGGTGTTCAACGCCTTCAATTTCTAGTACACGACCAGAGAATTCGTTAATTTTACCTTTTTTCTCAACTGTTAATAAACCTTCTTTAATACCGAAGTAAGGGATTGCATGTACAAGGTCACGTAAAGTGATACCTGGTTGCATTTCACCTTTAAAGCGAACCAAAATTGACTCAGGCATATCAAGAGGCATAACACCTGTAGCTGCTGCGAATGCTACTGCACCCGAACCTGCTGGGAATGAAATACCTAATGGGAAACGTGTATGTGAATCACCACCAGTACCTACAGTATCTGGTAATAACATACGGTTTAACCATGAGTGAATTACACCATCACCTGGGCGAAGTGACACACCGCCACGGTTCATGATGAAATCAGGAAGCGTATGGTGAGTGTTTACATCGATTGGTTTAGGGTAAGCCGACGTATGACAGAAAGACTGCATTGTTAAATCTGCAGAAAAACCTAAACATGCTAAGTCTTTAAGTTCGTCACGTGTCATAGGACCTGTTGTATCTTGCGAGCCAACAGTTGTCATTTTAGGTTCACAGTATTGGCCTGGGCGAATACCTGGAACGTTACACGCTTTACCAACCATTTTTTGCGCTAGTGTGAAGCCTTTTTCAGACACTTCTGTCACTGTTGGTACTTTAAATACATCAGTTGGACCTAGGCCAAGTGATGTACGTGCTTTATCAGTTAAACCACGACCAATGATAAGTGGTATACGACCACCAGCACGAACTTCATCTAAAATTACATCAGATTTAAGTTCAAAAGTTGAGATTACTTTGTCAGTACCGTGGCTCTTAACAACACCTTCGTACGGGTAAATATCGATTTGCTCACCCATGTTAAGCTCATCAACATTTAATTCGATTGGTAATGCACCTGAATCTTCCATTGTATTGAAGAAGATTGGAGCAATTTTATTACCTAGACATACACCGCCAACACGCTTGTTTGGTACGAATGGGATATCATCGCCCATGAACCAAAGTACAGAGTTAGTTGCAGACTTACGAGAAGAACCAGTACCAACAACATCACCTACATATGCAAGTGGTAAGCCTTTAGTTTTTAATTCTTCAAGCTGAGAGATTGGACCTACTTCGCCTGGCTTGTCTGGTGTAATTCCATCACGTTCAATTTTTAGCATTGCTAAAGCATGAAGTGGGATATCTGGACGAGACCATGCATCTGGTGCTGGTGATAAGTCATCAGTATTTGTCTCGCCAGTTACTTTAAATACAGTAACTGAGATCTTTTCAGCAACAGCTGGCTTATTAGTAAACCATTCTGCATTTGCCCAAGACTCAATAATTTGCTTAGCGAATGTATTACCCGCTTTTGCTTTTTCTTCAACATCGTAGAACGCATCAAACATAAGTAATGTATTTGAAAGGCCTTTAACTACGATTGGTGCAAGTGTTTCGTCATCAAGTAGGTCAATCATTGGCGCGATATTGTAACCGCCCAGCATTGTACCTAATAATTCTGCCGCTTTTTCTTTAGAAACAAGTGGAGAATTAGCTTCACCTTTAGCTACAGCTGCTAAAAATCCCGCTTTGATATAAGCAGCATCATCAACACCAGCTGGTATACGCTGAATGAACAAATCTAAAATGAATTCTTCTTCACCTGCAGGTGGGTTTTTTATTAATTCAATAAGATCAGCAGTTTGCTGAGCATCTAATGGCGCTGGTACGATACCTAACGCGGCACGTTCTTCTACGTGTTTACGATATTCTTGTAGCACAATATTGCCCTCTTGGTGACGTGAAAGTATCCGGTAGCGCTTTGGGCGCAAATAAGTTACCCAATACTTATAGTATTCTAACGCGTAATTATAAAGCTTTTATGGATAGATGAAAATCCATCCAGTTGCGCAACTGATTATACCGATTATAAATACTATGAATAGTGGTTGTAGTAAAAACTATTTTCATGAATACTTATTAAGTAAGAATCATTACCATTAACTAATATTAATTTATTACAGGCATAAAAAAACCCAGCACTTGGCTGGGTTTTTATTACAAACTATTTAATTAACGTAAAACTTTAACGTTTTTGATAGTTTTGATATGCGCTTCTACACGACGGTTTTCTGCGTTTGCAGCTTTAGTGTTTGCATCATTTTTAAGACGCTCTTCACCTAAACCAACTGTAGTAATACGGTCTTCAGCAATACCATCAGCAACAAGTTGCTTAGCTACAGCATCAGCACGTTTTTTAGATAACCATTTGTTGTAAGTTGCTTTACCTACAGCAGAAGTGTGACCTTCTAATAGTACTGTTGTATCTGGGTACTCTTTTAAGAATGCAGATACTTTTTCAATATCATTTAAGTATTGAGTAGATACTGCAGAAGCATTGTTAGGGAAAGTCACTAATAAGCTTACTGTTACTTCTTTATCTTCATATAAAGTACAACCAGTACCATCCACAGCATCAGTCATAGGTGTGTTAGCACACTTATCATCTGCATCAGGAATGTTATCGTTATCGCTGTCTACAGGAGCTACAGCTACTTCAACTACTTTAGGCTCTGGAGCTGGTTTTACTGGCTCTACAGGAGCAGAGTTTTGGCCAAATAAGTAGTTAATACCAATTTTAGCACCAACATCTGTGTAACCACGGTCAAGACCTTGGTATACAGCTGTTTCAGCATTTACAAATAAGCCATCTGTAATGAAATGTTGGTAACCAACACCTGCATTTAAGAATGTGTTGTCATCAACTACGTCAATTTCTTTAATACCGAAAAGACCATAGAAAGGACCGCCGTCTAAATGGTAAAGAGCATCAATACCGTAACGCTCGCCATCAATATTGTTACGGTTGCCAGCAACTTTATCAAAAGCATTAAAATCCATGTCTGCATATTCAAGACGTGCGCTCCAGTAATCACTGAAACGGTAACCAGCTTCAACACCCCAGCCAGTTGATTCGTTTACGTCAAGACCAGCTTGGTCACGCATGTTTTTCCAAGATGCGTCATAGTAGTCGCCAAATGCGCCAATGTAGAAACCTTCTTCTTTATCAGCAGCGAATGTAGATGCGCTAGTTGCAGCCAACGCGATTGCAATTGTAAGTGATTTTAATTTCATTGTTTTCTTCCCATTTGAACAATTTTAAATTGTAGCTAATCGATACTAGCTCAATCAGTTTTATATAGACTAACTGAGCCTTTGTTAATCAATACTTAACGAAAAATAAAGTTTATTACTTTTTTCTATGCCTTGTCGCAACACACATCCACTTACTATAGGCGAAATTAAAACTTTATTGAAAAATAAATGTAGTAGTTTTTTGTAAATTAGTACTTAGCAAGGAATGTAAGAGCAATTAAATTAAATGCACTTATAAATGCAAAGAAATATTGCTTGGTTTTAATTGTGCGCATAATACCACCAGAATTAGCATTCCCCTAGGTATATGCGCATGTTTGATTAAAAAATGACTCTTTTTAATCATGTGGTTATATTTAAAGTTAAGTATTAAGTACCACAAAAAGTCTGGTAGTCATTATCATTCGTCGGTGGAGAGCAAAACTCTGATAACTCTTCACAGTTAGAATATGGATTGCTGGCTATTTTTATAAAGCGCTGTAGCAACTCGCTGGATCCTGTAGCGTTATATTGTGCAATTATTTCTTCGATCACATGATTACGCGGTATTACACGAGGATTTACCGCTCTCATTACTTCATAACTATTATCGTCAGTTAAACTTACCCACTTAGCTCTCCATTCAATTAGCGACTCAGGTACGCTTTTTTCTCCTTTTAAGGATTCAGTAAGCGCATCAAAGGTATTGGTGTAGTCGAGCTGATTATCTTTTAATAGCGTTAACAGCTCTGCTATTAACTCGCCACTACTATCGCTAGATTCAGTTAAACCCAGTTTTTGTGCCCACATAGCCGTAAACTCAGCATTAAACTGCTCAGCAAAACTATTAATAAATGGCGTCATTAATAAAACTGCTTGCTCGTCATCATCGCTAATAAGCGGTATTAAACTCTCAGCTAAGCGTGCGCAGTTCCAGTTAGCTATATTAGGTTGATTACCGAATGCATAGCGGCCTTGTTTGTCTATAGAGCTAAATACGGTATCAAAATCAAAGCTATTCATCATGGCACACGGGCCGTAATCAATAGTCTCTCCGCTAACTAGCGTATTATCTGTATTCATTACTCCGTGAATAAAGCCAACACGCATCCAGCTCACAACTAGCTTAACTTGGTTTTTAATCACAGCGCCTAAAAATGCTAAGTATCGCTGCGAACCTGTATCGGTTATTTCTGGGTAGTGTCGCTCTATAGCTAAATCGGCTAAATTTTTAAGCCCTTCAACATCGCCTTGCGTCGCTAAATATTGAAACGAGCCAACACGAATATGACTCGTTGCTACACGCGTAACGATAGCCCCTGCTTGTGGCGGATTACGATAAACCGTTTCACCACTACCAACAACCGCTAAGCAGCGTGTGGTTTTAACTCCCAGTGCATGCATTGCTTCGCTCATTACGTATTCACGAATAGCAGGACCAAGAGCACAACGTCCATCCCCACCTCTTGAGTAAGGAGTAGCACCAGAGCCTTTTAATTGAATATCCCATAACTGGTTTTCATCATCACTAATAGCGCCCAGTAAGTGCGCTCGTCCATCGCCTAAGCGTGGTGAAAAATGTCCAAATTGGTGCCCAGAGTAACCAAGTGCTACTGCAGGAATCGCCTGTTTTTCGTTACCGCTAAAAGTGCTGGCACGTAAATCAGCCGCAACGTTAATATTAAACTCTTTTGCTAAACTCTCGTTCCACAGCAATAACTGAGGAGAGGCGACACTTGCAGGGAAATCTTCTATCGCGAAGTTTTCTGCAACATCTGTGTATCTTGGCACTAATTTCATTGTAATTCCTATTGTTGCTGACTTATACCAACACGGTTGTCACCTACGCCATAAGCAACAATTAAGCTTAACTCTTGCATACTTAAGCCACTTTGCTCTTGCATTTCGTTAAAAAAAGCTTGGGCTGCATTTAGTGACTTTTTAGTTTGTAAGCCGCCGTCTATAATTTTATGGGCACGCAAATAATTCTCTACATCGCGTGATAGTAAAAATGTATCTTTACCAAGTGCTCGCAGCGCATAAGGCCCTGTATTTCCGCCTAAACGCGAACCATGCTTTTTTAAATATGCCCACAAACCAATAATATCGTCTGTCGGCCAATTAGCGATAAACTGGCTAAAACTGCCATGTTCCCCTGCTATTTCGTGGATCATGTAAGCATTTTCGGTAATTGTTTTTACTTTTTTATAGTTACGAACAATGCGCTCATCCGTTGCTTTTTGCTCCAGCATATCGGGTGGCATCATTAATAACTTATCAACGCTAAAATCCCAAAAAACCTCTCTAAAGCCCGGCCACTTATTATTTATGACTGACCAATAAAAGCCGCTTTGAAATACTTTTCGAGTAAATTCTTCAAGCCAATCGTCGTCACTTAACGTGCTTAGTTGTTTTTTAGATAGCGGTTTTGCAAGTAATAACTTAAGCATTTTTTCAGAGCCTTTTCGCTCTACCGCTCGCTTATAAATATCGCTAAATTTTTCCATACTAATTAAATACCTCACTACTTATATTGCTAGTGTACGAGAAAAGCACCTAATACGTAACCACCCCTCTTTTCGATGAATTAATCTGTATTTAGTCGCTTGACACCTAGACGGCTAAAATGCTTTAATCGCCGTAATTACCCTATTTAAATTGCACAGGTTTGTAAGTTTTACTCTACAAACAGGTGCAAAGGGCTAGAAGAGGTGCGTTATTCAGGTAGCGTATGTTAGGAGCGCAAACTCCAGCAAGCATACGTGAGGGGAATTAACGCCGAGAAGTAACCACTTTTGCGAGGTGTTTATTTCGGGCGACTAGGTTGAACCCTAGCGACTGTCACCAATAGCTGCTTATAAAAAGCAGCTTGTTAGTTTGGTGGAGAGCTTCTGGTCTTAAATATTAAGGCCGTGCGCCCTATTATTTTAAGCCCATTCGCTCTTCGAATTATTAGTTCGAACGACGTTAATGCGGCTCCTTCCATAAAGCTTTTTGACTCTTCGAATAATACCAATTGCATTAAATTAGTTATCGCTTAAATGATCACGTTTTTAATAAAGTTGGTACAAATTATAAGTTCGTGAGAGATGATCAACAACTTCAATTTAAACGACTACTCACTGTGGACCGCGCTCGTAACGCCATTTGATCAACACGGCGATGTTGACTACAACACGTTAACTAAGTTGGTTAGCGATCAAGAAGCGGCACATAACGGTATTTTGCTACTTGGCAGTACGGGCGAAGGTTTAGCACTAACGCTAAAAGAGCAACAAGCCATTGTTGAGCACGTATGCCAGCTAAAACCAACAGTACCACTCATGGTAGCTGTGGGCGGTAGTAACTTAAAGCAACAAATTGAGTGGGTTAACTACTGTAATACACTCCCAATTCATAGCTTTTTACTTGGCTCACCGCTTTACGCAAAGCCTGGCGCTATAGGTCAAACTCATTGGTTTGAAAGCCTACTAAATGCAAGCGCTCATCCATGTATGCTTTATAACGTACCCGGTCGAAGCGCTGTTAGCATCCCAGCGGCAACAATTCAAAACTTACAAAACAATAAAAATTTATGGGCGTTAAAAGAAGCGAGCGGCAGTATTGCTCAGTTTGAAGCTTACCGCCAAGCGGCGCCTAATTTAGCTATTTTTAGTGGCGACGATGCGCTAATGCCTTATTTTGCTCAAGCTGGCGCAAAAGGTTTGGTGTCGGTAGCTGCAAACGCATGGCCTGAACAAACTCACGAGTTTGTTAAGCGCAGTTTAAGTGGTCAACACCCTAATTTATTTGCCCAGTGGTCAAGCGCTATTAATAGCCTATTTGCTGTCGCAAACCCTATTCCCGTAAAGGTACTGATGCATTTGCAAGGCCGCTTAAGCAGCCCGCAACTTCGTCCACCTTTAACACATCTTGAGTTAACTCAAACCGATTGCATTACAACTGCAAACAACACCATTTTATCTTGGCATTAAATACAGGTTTTTATAATGAGCTGGTTAGAACTATTAAATAATTTAGAATCGGGCGCAGTACGCGCTGCATCACAAAACGAAAGCGGCCAATGGCAAGCTAACGTAGAAGTAAAGCAAGGCATTTTAGAAGCCTTCAAAAATGGCACTAATACTGAATTTGCAGGCGGCTTTGTTGATAAACATAACCTAGCTCCGCAAGAATTTAGTACTGATGATGGCGTCCGTATGGTACCAGGTGGCTCAAGTGTTCGCCGTGGTGCTTATGTTGCTAAAGGCACGATTATTATGCCACCAGCGTATGTAAACATTGGCGCATATATCGACGAAGGCACAATGGTAGATAGCCACGCATTGGTGGGTTCTTGTGCACAAGTAGGTAAAAACGTACATTTAAGTGCTGCAGTTCAGCTTGGTGGTGTACTTGAGCCAATTGGTGCAAGCCCAGTAGTGGTTGAAGATGACGCATTTATTGGTGCAGGCTGTATTATTGTTGAAGGCGTAGTCATTAAAAAAGGCGCAGTACTTGCCCCTGGCGTGCGTTTATCAGCAACTATTCCAGTATACGACTGCGTAAACGAGCGCCAACTAGATAAAGGCGAGCCAATCCCAGAGTACGCGATTGTAATACCGGGCTCTCGCCCTGCATCAAACGAATGGGCGCGCGAGCAAGGCCTAAGCATGTCGTGTGCGTTAATAGTTAAGTACCGCGACGAGAAAAGCGATGCATCGTTATTGCTTGAAGAGGTTTTACGATAATGAGCTTTTTGAGCACGCCTATCAAAACCGCTGTAAATACTATTACACAACAACTTGATACACCTTTTTTTGTTTACGACCTAGATCAACTAAACACGCATCTTGCGCGTTTAGTTGCGCAAACCGATGTAAAGCTGTGGTACGCGGTAAAAGCAAACCCACTGTCTAAAATTATTCAAAGCTTAGACAGTGCTGGCTTTAATTTTGACGTAGCAAGTAAAGGTGAGCTTGAGCAAGTACTAGCACAAGGTATTAGCTCGCAGCGCGTGCTCAACACAGGGCCTGCAAAAAGCCCTAAACAAATAAAACACTTTATTGAGCGCGGCGTGCGTATATTCGTAGCAGAAAGCCTCAATCAAGTACGTTGGTTAAACCAACAAGCGCAACTACAAAACACGCAGTTACAAGTATTACTGCGTGTACAATTACGCTGGCCTGAAGGTGAAAAAAACCCACTGGGCGGCGACAGCCTTACGCCGTTTGGTTTGGGTCGTAATGAGTGGCAAGCACTCAATGTAGCTGACTACCCTGCGCTTAAATTTGACGGCCTGCATATTTTTCAGTGGGGCAACATGCTTAGCACTCAAAAACTAAGCGACTTGTGGTCACAAATGATTGCACCTCTTAGCCAACTTGCCAGCGATTTAAATATTAGCCTTAAAATTCTCGATTTAGGCGGCGGTTTAGGTATTCCTTATACACAAAACGAAGCAACACTTGATTGGGATGACTTAATTGCTGCGCTCGCTAAAATTAAAAATGATGCGGGTGTAGAAGAGCTATGGATGGAACTTGGTCGCTATGCCGTTGGCGAATGCGGTCATTACGCAAACCCAGTAGTAGAGCGCAAACAAAACTACAATCAAGAACAAGTAATTTTAAGCGGCGGTATAAATCACTTATTACGCCCTGCTGTTACCAGCCAGGACTTTCCTGCTGCATTACTGCGTGAATCCAGTGCTAAAACTCAAGCAGTCACTTTATATGGCCCACTTTGTACAGCGCTTGATTGCTTGGGTGAACATAACTTACCAAGCGATTTAAATGAGCACGACTGGCTAGTGTTTAGCCAATGCGGTGCTTACGGCTTTACCGAAAGTATGCCGTATTTTTTATGCCATGAGCTAGCTGCTGAGTACACCTTGCAAAACGGTACACTTACCTGTGTTCGCCAAGCCGAAAATGCCAGCCATTATTTAAGGTAACAAGTATGAGTAATACAACACACATTAGCCAAGAGAACATTGTAGTAGGGGAAGTTGCAAACGGCTTACCACTTACAATTCCTGTGTATCGTTTAAAAGGTGATGGCACAGGGCCAAGTGTTTACATTCAGGCCAATATGCATGGCGCTGAAGTGCAAGGTAACGCAGTTATTTTTCAGCTGCTTGAGCAATTAAAACACCTTAACCTTAGTGGCGATATTACCCTTGTACCTTATGCAAATCCGATTGGCTGTAATCAAAAATCTGGCGAGTTTACCCTTGGCAGGTTCGATCCGATTACGGGCACTAATTGGAATCGCATGTATCACTACAATAAAAATTTAGTGGCACAGTTTGCACAAAATCATACTCAGTATGACGACGCTACATTAAAAAGTAACTTCAAACAGGCACTTATTGACGAAGTAGACAGCAAACTTAACGGCCCTGCTTATTTACTCAATACGGGTAAACGCATTGCGCTTAACTTACAAAAGCTCGCTCATCAGGCTGATATAGTACTCGATTTACACACAGGCCCTATTTCAAGCAAGCATCTGTACTGCCCAACCTATGCAACCGACAGCGCACGTTACTTTAATATTGAACATGTATTGCTTATTCCTAGTGATTTTGACGGCGCTATGGATGAAGCTAACTTTTGCCCATGGTGGCATTTAAGTGATGCACTTAGCGGACAAGGTCGCGAATTATCAATACCTGTAGAAGCATTTACTGTAGAGCTAGGCAGCCAAGAAAAAATAGACTTAAAAGAAGCATTAAACGATGCAAACAGCATTTTAAGTTACTTAAATCACAAAGGCGTATTACAAAACGCACCGCATACGCCAGCTAATATGACTCGTTATGCATGTAATTTAGATGACTACTTTGCTTATTACGCCCCTATTGGCGGCATGGTTGAATACTTAGCCCCACTTGGCGGGCACATTAAAGCTGGTGAGCCTATTGCCAATATTTTACGCATGGAGCGCTACTTAAGTGAGCAACCATTGCAAACACTTACTCTTGATTGCGATGCAATTGCTATTTTGCACTTTGCCTCAGCGAGTGTTAATCAAGGTACCGAGCTTTATAAGTTTTTTACTAACATATTTGAGCTTTAGCTCACCCTTCTCATTGCGTGAGAGTAATACCAATTGCATTAAATTAGTGATCTATTATAGCGATAAGGAAATAGCTTAATAACAAGGCTAAAATTATGGTACATAGTTGTTCTATATAAATAATTTTTAACGTAGTTAGTGAGTTATTTAATACGCTAGAATGATCATGTTTTTAATAAAATTGGTATAAATTAACTAAAATAGTTAATTTGCATTAGAAAAGCGGCTTAGGCCGCTTTTCTTTTGATCTATATTTACTCTGTATACGTATAAACCTTGTTATAAATACAAATTCAGTAAAAGTTCACCGTTACATATGTAAAAAGACGTTATAATTAAATTAACGCATACAACAACCCAAACTCACAAGGAATTACAATGAGCTGGCGCCACTGGATAACTCTTTCTGCTTTAATTAGTACCGCTACCTTCGCACAAGAAGAAGAAGTTGCTACAAACGAGCAAGACAACGACATCGAGCTTGTAAAACAGTGTATTTTAAATGAGGTAATTGGCGGAGATGGTAAACAGACATTAGACGACCTTCGTAAAAAGTGTTCAGCTCTTGAAGAAAATAAACAACTTACCGCGCTTGATAAACGCCAAGCCCGTGAAGAAGTAGGTAAAAAAAATAGAAATGTAATTACGCCACATAAGCGTAACTATATTTTACCGCTTTCGTACGTATCACACCCAAACGATCGCCCTTTTGATGGTTTTGATGCACTAACAGATGATAGCGACGGCGAACCGCTCGACAATCTAGAAGCCAAATATCAGCTATCGATAAAAGTGCCTCTTTACGATGATTTTTCGGATAAAGACCAAGCCATATTTTTTGGCTTTACACTGCAATCATATTGGCAGATTTATAACTCAGAAATTTCGTCTCCATTTCGTGAAACAAACTACGAACCAGAGATATTTTGGATAAATTACCTCGACCCAGAAAACGTATTATGGGGCGACGAAATGGCAATCGCATTAGGTATTTCGCACCAATCAAACGGTCGAAGCCAACCAAACTCGCGTTCGTGGAACCGTATTTACGCAGACTTTATTTGGGAAAATAGAGGCTTTGTTTTTAGCTTTAAACCTTGGTACCGAATAGCTGAGGACGAAAAAGAAGATATTTTAGAAGCCAATGGCGACGACAACCCAGACATATACAAATACATGGGTTACTTTGAATTTAGCGGCGCGTATCGTTTTCATGACCATGAATTTAGCTTTATGACGCGTAACAATTTAAATTCAGATAATCGTGGTGCAATTCAGCTCGACTGGTCATTTCCGTTATGGGGTCGCGTTCGTGGTTATGCACAATACTTTAACGGTTATGGCGAAAGCTTAATTGATTACAATGCGGATGTAGAACGTATTGGTGTCGGTATATTATTAACCGATTTGCTGTAATACTTCCTTAAGTTTTACGCACAAAAAAGCCAAGTATTGCTTGGCTTTTTTGTGTTTTGAACAGCTAAACAGTTATTTTTTTACTACAAACTGCCCTTCAAATTCTGCAACCACGTTATCACCATCGTAAATAGTTACTGGCACTACGTAACATGCTTTACCATCGGTTTCTAAATCGCTTAACTTGCCCTTACAGGTTTGTATATCAACACAACCACGTGGGTCGGTAGTAAGTGGTTTTAAGTACTTAATGTTAGCATCGGCTAATACAATATTACCTTCAAGCCCAGCTTCTTTAAGTGCTAAGTACGTAGCGCCCCAACCTGTTAGCGTGGCCAAGCTATAAATAGAACCTGCAAACATAGTGTTATGTAGGTTTAAGTTAGCGTCTAGGTCGGCGCTGGTTGTAAATTGCCAATCGGTATAGCTTTCTACCTTAATACCCATCGCGTCACTAATTGGAATAGACTCACGCCACGTATTTTGTAGTACTTGCGTCCAATTAGGGTGACGAAACCAACCTGGCTCAGACGGTTTTTGCTTTACCATTTTAAAGTGTTGAACATCGCCATACGCTAAGTGCGCTTTTTCTTTTAATTCGTAACCGTGGCGTTTATAAAATTCAAGCGCTCGTTCGCGTGCAAACAATACAAGCTCGCCTGCGTTTTGAACCCATGCAATTTTTTCAAGCTCGTGCAGTAAGCGACTACCAATATGCTGGTTACGATTACCCTCTGCAACCGCCATATAGCGCACTTGTGCTTGCTCATGATTGTTAAAGTGCAAACGTGCTACACCTAGCACTTCGCCTTCTTTATTTTTTATAAAGCGGTGCTCAGAGTCTTGTTCCATATCGTCTTGTTCAGAGCCACGTGGCTCCCCCCAAGGCGCGCGTAATACCTGCCAACGCAATTGGTAATACGCTTGCCAATCTTCGCTACTTTGTGGGGTGCTTACCTGAAACATACATACTCCTGTTGTTATATAAGCCGTAAATAAAAGTCAAAAAAGGCTACGGCGCTATACTAATAGTATTGATTATCTACCAAACTAAAAAGCTTAAATAATTAAGTCCGTTGGTATTATTTATGGCAAATACCATACTCCATCTTAAAAAAACTGCAAATACGACTTTGGTGATGGCTGTAAAATAACGTAAAAAATAATGGCAAAGGCCATTGCGCTTTAACGTTGCTAGTTTATGCTGAGAATATGATGGAAAAAATCAATTATATAAATTCACTGACGGGTTTGCTGGGCGATCAATTTATTGAAAATAGCCACAGCATTGGTCAGTTAATCTATTGGCATAAATGCAGTGGCGATCACATTCAAGTACGTGAGCACGAGCCGTTACGCTGGTTACTGATTAACGACACTCTTCAATCTGTTATTGATTTAAATAACCCGGATTTATTACTTTTTCCACATTTATTATGCCTAGGTAAGCATTGGCAGGCTCTTAAGCCGCCACAAAAAGTGTTAGAACTCGGCCTCGGCGGCGGAGCAATTCGTAATTATTTACAATACAAATACCCTAAAGCACAAATAACATCGGTTGAAAAAAACGCCGATATTATTGATTGCTATACCCAATTTTTTTCGTCAAATAAAAATGAGCAACTGCTTTGCGCCGATGCGCAACAGATTTTAAAAAGTGCGCAAAATATTGATTGGATTATTTTAGATTTGTTTAGCCAGATAGATGCACCTCGATTTTTATTTGAAGAGGCATTTTATAAAAAAATTTACTCGGCTTTAAATAACAACGGTGTGCTATTTATTAACTTTTTATCGCAGCATGAGTCGCAATTAAAGCAACTTCAGCAGCTATTACTCGATGTATTTGGTTGTAATGTTAGCCCGCAAAAAATTACGGGCTATGTAAATCATATTGTCGTGGTAACCAAAAACTTAAACAGATAAGTTAAACGTAACGGGCCCATCGTTACACAAGCTTACTTGCATATCGGCACCAAACTCACCGGTGGCTATTGTAAGCCCCAACTCTTTAGCTTGAGCAACAAAGTACTCGTAAAGCTCATTAGCTTGGCTTGGCGTTGCCGCAGATGAAAAGCTAGGGCGCATACCCTTTTTAGTATCAGCCGCTAGCGTAAATTGCGAAACCACCAGTAACTCACCTTTAATATCTTTAAGGCTTAAGTTCATTTTGTCGTTTTCGTCAGTAAAAATACGATAATTACTTACCTTGTGTAAAAGCTTATCGGCCGTTAGCGTATCGTCGTGTTTTTCAACGCCCAGCAACAACAATATACCTTGGCTAATTTCACCTACTACTTGGTTGTTAATTTCTACTTTGGCATGCTTTACGCGTTGTATTAAACCTTGCATTTAAACTGTGTCCTTTACTGCTGGTTCATCATCTTCTAGTTCAAGTTCTGGTGTTTCTGGAATATCATTAGGGCTAATACACGCAGTAAATTCAGCGCCAAGCAAAACAACGACCCACGATAAATACACCCATACAAACAAAATAGGAATGGTTGCTACTGCGCCGTAAATAACTTCGTACGAAGGAAAATGGCTAATATAAAGTGCAAACCCTTTTTTAGTCAGCTCAAATAAAAGTGCTGCAAAAAAAGCGCCAGGTATTGCCGCTCTGAACGATACACGCGTATTAGGCACTAAGGTGTAGAGCATAATAAAGCCCACCATCGAAATCCCATACGGCAATAACTTTAACAAAAACCCGCTAAACCCAGGAATACCCTGATCAGCAAACGATACCAAAGATACAATATAAGAGGTAACACCAATACTCGCTCCGAGTAATACAGGCCCTAAGCTCAAAACCATCCAGTACACAGCAAATGAGATCATCATTGGGCGTTTTTTCTTAATTCGCCAAATTCGATTTAGTGTGGCATCTACATTACGTATTAACAGCAAGGCTATTGCAGCTAAAAAGCCAATACCTACCGCCGTCATTTGATTAGCGTTACCGGCAAAGGAGCTAATATGCTCTCTAATAACATCGGTAGAGGTAGGGACAAAGTTGGTAAACAAAAAGCTCTCAATTTCCATGCGAGTAGATTCAAAGCCCGGAAAAGCTGAAAATATAGCAACACCCACCGCAATTAATGGCACTAAAGAAAGAAGGGTTACGTAAGCAAGGTAACCTGCATTAACCGTTATCTGATCGTCTATACAACGATTAAAATACTGCATCCACCAACCAGGCTGCTGGCGTATAAAGGACTTAACTTGCTGTTTGTAATGTGAGAGCTTATCATTCATACAATTGACTTGTGCTTATATAGTTTTGATTATAATAACAATCAGCGCCATAATTTACAGCACTAACGCTCGTAAACAGGAATTCAAATGAAAAAACAAACATTACTCAGTGTTTCAATGCTTGTAGTAACACTTACTTTAACTGGCTGCCAATCAGCTTATTATTCTGCGATGGAAAAAGTGGGTGTTCACAAACGCGATATTCTTATTGACCGCGTAGAAGAAACCAAAGACTCGCAACAAGAGTCACAAGAAGAATTTAAATCGGCACTAGAGCGCTTAACGACTCTAATCGATTTTAATGGTGGCGAACTACAAGACACTTATAATCAGTTAAATGACGATTACGAGTCGAGCTTAAATGCCGCTAACGAAGTGTCAACTAACATCAATAAAGTAGAAGACGTGGCAGAAGCGCTATTTGATGAGTGGAGCGATGAGTTAGAGCAATACAAAAGCGCGTCACTTAAGCGTGAAAGCAGCAAAAAGCTAACCGCGACTAAGCGTCAATTTGATCAGCTATTACGCTCAATGCGCAGCGCAGAGAGTAAAATGGAGCCAGTATTAACCTCGCTTCATGATAACGTTTTATACTTAAAGCATAACTTAAATGCACAAGCGGTATCGGCTATTAAAGGTGAATTCACTAACCTTAAGCGCGATATTCAATTGTTGATGAACGACATGAACAAATCGATTGCCGATTCAAATAAATTTATTGAACAAATGAACAGCGCTGGCTAATCATTTGTTACTTTAAAAAGCCTGCTTAGCTGCAGGCTTTTTTATGTTAAAGGGAATACTAAAAGGGATTTACAATGAAACGCTTTTTAATCGCAACAATGCTCTTATGTATATTAACGGCCTGCGGTGCACCTAATAATATTAATCGTATTACCAGCTCTGACTCAGTTGTTGCTATTAATGATAAGAACGGCCGTTATAAAAATTTATACACAGGTGAAAAAACATATCCCACTACCTGTACTGAAAACTGCTACCCAGCTCACCCAGACTTACTATGCAAAACCGGCAGCGAAAACTGCCAGTACCAAGGCCAGCAAACTAAACCACAACTTAGCACTGGCTATACTGTGCGCTGGCTTGGCCACGCTAGTTTTGTAATTAACACACCAAATGGTCAAAGTGTGCTGTTTGATCCGGTAAAAAATCAGTTTGATTCTCCAGTCGCACTTGGCTTTAAACTCAGCGGTGGCACTTATCGTAAAGCAGGCGCTTGGCCTAGTGAGCAAGAACTGGAAAATATTGATGCGGTAATGTATTCGCATATTCATTATGATCATTTTAATAAAGCCGACATACAAAGCATTGGCAATAAACCTCGCTATTTAACACCACTCGGTATGGCCGACAACTTCCCTACCGGCGGTTTTAATATTAGCGAAATGCCGTGGTACTCAACAACCAACATTGACGACTTAGTTATTAACGCCGTGCCAGCTCATCATTTTAGCGCTCGCGTATTAGTGCCCTTTATTTACGAAGATAACAATAAAGACTTATGGAATGGCTGGCTGCTCGAACAAAACGGTAGCACCTTATTTTTTGCAGGCGATACAGGCTACTCAAAACATTTTAAAGACATACAGCAAAAATACGGCGATATCGATATTTGCTTAATGCCAATCGCTTCTTACTACAGTAAAGAAAGTGGTAAATTTTATCGTTACGTTCACACCACACCAGAAGACGCGCTCAACGCAGCACAAGAGCTTAACTGCAAAGTAATGATACCGTGGGGATACGGTAACTCAAGTTGGAAAATGGGCGACCACAGCAGTCATTCAGCCTTACTTCGCTTATTGCATATGTACAATAAAATGGATTCAAAAGTGCCGCTGTATATTTTAAACGAAGGCGAAAGTATTTCACTGTAACTATTCACTTAGCTGTTTTAAGATTGTTATTACATTAAGACGAATCGACAATAAAATTGAGAGATTAATGAAAAAATTAGCACTCGCCTTAAGCTTTTTATTAAGCACGCCAGCAATGGCTATTGATGTTGAACATACCTCAACTCCAATTACTATTGATGGCGTATCAGAAAGCGCATGGGATAAAGCCGCTTGGCACGACATGCCTTATTTAATGGATGGCACACTGCCAACAAACGATGCCGACTTTAAAGGGCGTTATCGTTTATTGTGGGATCAAAACTATTTATACCTACAAGCCGATATTGTGGATGATGTTTTAATAGATACACACGCAGATCCAACCTATAAATATTGGGATGACGATGCGCTTGAAGTATTTATTGATAGCGATGCATCGGGTGGTAATCATCAATTTAATCACACCGCATTGGCGTACCATATTGGCCTTGATAACCAAGCTGCCGATTACGGACCTGATAAAAAAGCCCATTTGTATACCGACCACCTAGTTAGTAACTGGAAGCGCAACACCACCGCGCCCTTTAACATCACCTGGGAAGTAGCGATAAAGCTCTACCCTAATAATTATAAAGAAGGGGCTAAAAACACCCCACTTACACTTAGCGAAAAGCAAGTAATCGGGTTTATGTTAGCGTATTGCGATAACGATGGCAGTGACGTGCGCGAGCACTTTATGGGCTCACACGAAGTACAACCAGTAAATGGCGACAGAAATCGTGGTTTTATAGATGCCGACGTATTTGGCAAAATAACCCTACTTCCTAAAAAGTAAGTTACTACCAATAAAATAATTGAACATGTATGTTGGGTTGAGCGAAGTGAGACCCAACGACCCCCCCACCAAAAAACACAGATACTTTGCATTATCGGCTGTTTCAGCTCTCTCTCTTTCTTCTCCTTGTGCAAAAGATCTTTAAGTAAATTATTCACAAAGAGGTTAAGAGGCGCTGCGCTTTTAGAGGTAAATATATTATGGAAATTTCATCTCAAAACAGTAGTCATATAATTTTTAACTAAATACTTTCAACTGACGACTATAGCTAACAGCTCTTATTTTCATCCACAAAAAAGCCGCTGTATTTTGCAATACAGCGGCTTTTAAAATCATTATTCTAAATTAATAGATTATGACTTAGGTGCACGACCCGCACGTTTACGTTCGTTTTCTGTAAGGTGTTTCTTACGGATACGAATGTTTAGTGGAGTAACTTCAACTAGCTCGTCATCATCGATGAACTCAAGCGCTTGCTCAAGTGAGTAGTTAAGGTGCGGAGAAAGCGTTTGCGCTTCATCAGTACCAGATGCACGTACGTTAGTTAACTGCTTACCTTTAAGGGCGTTAACTGTAAGGTCGTTATCACGGTTATGAATACCGATAACCATACCTTCGTATACTTCAACACCGTGACCGATAAATAAACGGCCGCGCTCTTGTAAGTTAAATAATGCGTTAGTAAGTGCTTTACCAGTTGCGTTTGCAATCATTACGCCGTTCTTACGAACGCCGATAGCGCCACCTTTATGAGGACCATAATGATCGAACGTATGGTACATAAGACCAGAACCCGAAGTAAGCGTCATGAAATCAGTTTGGAAACCAATTAAACCACGGCTTGGGATCATGAAGTCTAAACGCATACGGCCTTTGCCATCTGGAGTCAT
This sequence comes from Pseudoalteromonas sp. SG43-3, assembly GCF_014164385.1. Taxonomy (NCBI): domain Bacteria; kingdom Pseudomonadati; phylum Pseudomonadota; class Gammaproteobacteria; order Alteromonadales; family Pseudoalteromonadaceae; genus Pseudoalteromonas; species Pseudoalteromonas sp. SG43-3. The sequence continues at coordinate 31,517 of NZ_JACJFC010000012.1, read as the reverse complement.
GTTAGTAAGTTCACCTTTACGTAGGCCAACTTGTTCCATAACAGAACCTTGATGCTCTTCTTGACAGTCAATAGTCACTGTTTCAAACGGTTCTTCTAGAACGCCATCTACAGTACGTAAGATAACTTCTGGACGAGAAACTGAAAGCTCGTAACCTTCACGACGCATGTTTTCGATTAAGATACCTAGGTGTAATTCACCACGACCAGAAACACGGAAGCTATCTGGGCTTGCAGTATCTTCAACGCGAAGTGCTACGTTGTGTACTAATTCTTTGTCTAAACGCTCACGGATATTACGTGACGTTACAAACTTACCTTCTTTACCACAGAAAGGTGAGTTATTTACAGAGAATGTCATTGTTACAGTTGGCTCATCAACACTTAGTGGTGGTAATGCTTCAACGTTTCCTGGGAAACAAACTGTATCAGAAATCTTAAGCTCACCAATACCTGTTACAGTTACGATGTTACCAGCGTAAGCTCTATCAGTTTCGATACGCTCAAGACCTAGGTAGCTTTGTACTGCACCAATTTTACCATTACGTGTAGTGCCATCAGCACTGATAATAGTAACTTGTTGGTTAGGAGCAACAGAACCACGTTTAATACGACCAATACCAACTACACCAACATAAGAGTTGTAATCTAGTTGAGAAATTTGCATTTGGAAGTCACCTTCAGGATCTGCATCCGGTGGTGATACTTCTTCAACGATCATCTTGAACATAGGTTCCATGTTGTCTGATGGTTCGTCTAAATCTAGTGTTGCCCAACCGTTGATTGCTGAAGCGTAGATTACTTTAAAGTCTAACTGTTCGTCAGTCGCGCCAAGGTTGTCGAATAAATCAAAGATTTGATCCATAACCCAATCTGGACGAGCGCCTGGCTTATCAATTTTATTGATAACGACGATTGGCTTTAAGCCTTGCGCGAATGCTTTTTGCGTAACGAAACGCGTTTGCGGCATTGGACCTTCTTGAGCATCAACAAGTAATAATACTGAGTCAGCCATCGAAAGTACGCGTTCAACTTCACCACCGAAATCGGCGTGTCCCGGGGTATCTACGATATTGATATGGTAGTCATTCCAAGAAATGGCTGTGTTTTTAGCCAAAATGGTAATACCACGTTCTTTCTCAATGTCGTTTGAGTCCATCACGCGCTCTTCGTTACCGCCGCGTGTTTCTAATGTACCTGATTGCTCAAGTAGTTTGTCAACCAGTGTTGTTTTACCATGGTCAACGTGCGCGATAATCGCTATATTTCTTAACTGTTCGATGCTCATATATTTACTCAGAGAAATTAAATTCTCATTGATCCTGCAAGATCTACGCACTCATCCACGCTTTCGCGAGATGTCCCAGCATAGGATTTAAAAGGGCGCATATTATCCCTCATTAATGACATGGATGAAAGTTTATCCAATATAAATTTCAAAACTTTCTCAATACTTTTACTAAGTATCTGTTTTATATATGACAATTATATGAATTAAATTTCAAATTTTTTTTGAAAAACAGCCTTTTTGGCTATTTTGCTGATCTTTTTGGTACTCTTTTGCATTTAGGTTATGCTATTTCCGAGCGATTAAATTAGCAGCAAATTGTGCCCTGTAAATTTTGCACCAAAAAGGAAAATTTACGCACCAACATGGTGCGTTTGTACATTCCATTTTGATGCAACGATATTTTTTTAATTTATAAACAGCTAGTTATAAAAATGGCACAAAATCAGCTTAGTAAATCCCAAAGCAATTATGCAGCAATAACAAAACCCAATAGTTGGAGGACACATGTCACAATCGGTTTTAGATTTTATTAAAGAAAATGACGTCAAGTTCATTGATTTACGCTTTACTGACACTAAGGGTAAAGAACAACATGTATCTATTCCTCATCACCAAGTTGATGAAGACTTTTTTGAAGACGGTAAAATGTTTGACGGTTCTTCAATTGCAGGCTGGAAAGGCATAAACGAATCAGACATGGTATTAATGCCAGTTGCTGAATCAATCAAACTAGACCCTTTCACTGAAGAATCAACATTAATCGTACGTTGTGACGTAGTAGAGCCTTCTACGCTTCAAGGTTATGAGCGCGACCCGCGTTCTGTTGCTAAGCGTGCTGAAGATTACATGCGCTCTACAGGTATTGCAGATACAGTTTTATTTGGCCCTGAGCCAGAGTTTTTCGTATTTGACGACGTTAAATACAAATCAGATATGTCTGGTTCTATGTACAAAATTGATTCTAAGCAAGCTGCTTGGAACTCAGATAAAGAATATGCAGATGGCAACACAGGTCACCGTCCAGGTATTAAAGGCGGTTACTTCCCAGTTGCTCCTGTTGATGACTTCCAAGATTGGCGTTCAGCTACGTGTCTAGTTCTAGAAGAAATGGGTCAAGTAGTAGAAGCACATCACCACGAAGTTGCAACAGCAGGTCAAAACGAGATTGCTACTCGCTTTAATACAATGGTATTAAAAGCGGATGAAATCCAAGAAATGAAATATGTTATCCATAACATGGCTCACTTATACGGTAAAACAGCAACGTTTATGCCTAAGCCAGTTGTTGGTGATAACGGTTCTGGTATGCATTGTCACCAGTCACTTGCTAAAGATGGTGTAAACCTTTTTGCTGGTGATAAGTACGGCGGCCTTTCTGAAGATGCGCTTTACTACATTGGCGGTATCATCAAGCATGCTAAAGCAATTAACGCTTTTGCAAACGCCTCTACTAACTCGTACAAACGTTTAGTACCAGGTTTTGAAGCACCAGTTATGCTTGCATACTCTGCACGTAACCGTTCTGCATCAATCCGTATCCCAGTGGTTCCATCTGAAAAAGGTCGTCGTATTGAAGTACGCTTCCCAGATCCAACAGCTAACCCATACCTTGCTTTCTCAGCAATGCTTATGGCTGGCCTTGATGGTATCAAAAACAAGATCCACCCTGGCGATGCTATGGATAAAGATTTATATGACTTACCAGCTGAAGAAGCAGCAGAAATCCCAACTGTTGCAGCATCACTTGACGAAGCACTATCTGCACTTAGCGCAGACCGTGAATTCTTAACTCAAGGTGGTGTATTCACTGACGACTTAATCGATGCTTACATCGAACTTAAATCTAAAGAAGTTGAAAAGCTTAACATGACAACTCACCCAGTTGAGTTTGAAATGTACTACAGCTGTTAATTTAGCTGTATAAAATATGTGTGTTCTCAAGCCCGCTTTGCGGGCTTTTTTAATGGTAAAATTAATCAATCTCCACTAAAGTTAAGTTACCGACAAAAATGCAGGGCTGCAGAGTGAACAACAAGATTTTATTACTATTAATTGCTTTAGGATTAAGCAATTATGGTTACGCTGGTGAAACAAAGATATACGCTTGGAAAGATAAAAATGGCGTATTAGTGTTCTCTGACACCCCTCATAAAGGTGCTAAAGAGGTAAAGCTTACCAGCCAAGATCTTAATATGCCTGCAACAAATACTGACATTTTTGACGAGCAACCCCAGCCCCAACAAGCGGCCTTTAGTATTGCCATTTCCTCACCTGATCATAACCAGACTATTCGTGAAAATACCGGCACTGTTTATGTTACTAGCCGAATAAAACCACGCTTTGAAACTGGTTTTACTATACAACTTTTTATTGATGGCAAAGCACATGGCCCAGCCAGTGACAGTTCAACCTTTGCAATAAGAGATGTAGAACGTGGTGAGCACACACTACAATTAAAGCTTTTTAATAGTAAAAACCAAGTTATTGCTATAAGTGAGCCCTGCATATTTTTTATGCACCGAAAAGGGCTAAACCTAAGTAACTAAATTGGGGCATTACTAAACGTGCAGCAGTGTATTTTACTATATAACTTGCTTGTAAATATCCACGCACTAAAATGGTGCAACTATGATTAATAATAAAAACTTTAGCCCTGATCTACTCGATGCTATTTGGCAAAATCAAACAACCGCTATCATGTTGCTTGATAAAAACTTCACCGTTGTCTATGCCAATACCAGTACTAGCGAACTGCTTGGCCTTGGTAACAAGCGCCTATTAGATCAGCCTTTCGATAGTCTTTTTAATTACCATTCAATCGATTTGCAGCGTATAGAACAATACTCATTAGTTGAAGGTGTAGATTGCCAGCAGCACAGAGCTGACGTGGTTTTTAGCGATTCTCGCCATGCAAAAGTAGCCGTAAGTACACGACAAATTAAGTTTGATGGCTCACTTTATATTTTATTTGAGTGGCGCCAAACCGATGACGAAATTAAGCACGACCAAGCATCTAATCAAATGCATCAATACCAAGCAGCCCGAAATCTAATAAGAGGCTTAGCTCACGAAATTAAAAATCCTTTAGGTGGAATTCGCGGAGCGGCGCAGTTATTGCAGTATGAGGTTGATCAACAAGAAAGAGACCAATGTGCTGAACTTATCATTGAGCAAGCTGACCGATTACGCGAATTAGTAGATAGGCTTTTAGGGCCAAATCAGCTTCCGCAAAAATCGTATGGCAATATACATCAATCACTTGAATCAGTTGCACGACTAAGTACGTTAGATAATTGTTCTAACATTAGCTTGGTTAAGGATTACGACCCAAGCATTCCTGATGTATACATTGATCAAGGTAAAATTCAGCAAGTAGTATTAAACATTGTTCGAAATGCTCAGCAGGCGCTTGTAGATGGCGGTGAAATAACAATAAAAACCCGCATTAATCATCAGCATCGTCGCCCAGGTAAAGCACCTAAAAAAGCCTTGTTGATCCAAATATCTGATAACGGACCAGGTATTGATCCCAGTGTACGTGAAACACTGTTCTACCCTATGATAACCAATAAAGAAGATGGCTCAGGGTTAGGACTCTCAATAGCGCAAACGCTGATAGATCAACATGATGGCTATATAGAATGTGATAGCTGGCCTGGACATACTGAATTTAATATCTATCTGCCCTTTGCAGATTAATGTTTGGAGTTTGCATGAAAACAGTTTGGCTTGTAGATGATGATGCTTCTATTCGATTTGTACTTGAAAAAGCACTAACCCGTGCAGGGTTTAACGCAGAAAGCTTTGCTAATGCGCAAGATGTATTAAGCGCATTAAAGTTTAGTCAACCTACTGTTTTAGTTTCGGACGTACGAATGCCTGGTATGGATGGCATGGCGTTGCTTGAGCTTATAGCAGAGCAAAACCCTGGGCTGCCAGTTATTATAATGACTGCCCACTCAGATTTGGACTCTGCAGTTAATGCATTCCAAAAAGGTGCTTTTGAATACCTAGCTAAGCCGTTTGATTTAAACGAAGCAGTGGCGCTAGTCGAGAGCGCATGCAGAGCAAACTCCACTAAAAAAACTAAGCGAAAGCAAGCTCCACCAAAAAGTGCCCACATTATTGGTGAAGCACCCGCTATGCAAGAAGTGTTTAGAGCGATAGGTAAACTATCGGCCTCAAGCATGAGCGTATTAATAAATGGTGAATCTGGCACAGGTAAAGAACTTGTCGCCAGCGCCCTGCACAACCATAGCCCACGTAAAGAAAATCAATTTATTGCACTTAACATGGCGGCCATTCCAAAAGAGCTTGTTGAGTCAGAGTTATTTGGCCACGAAAAAGGCGCGTTTACGGGCGCCGATAGCGTACGTAAAGGCCGCTTTGAGCAAGCCAATGGCGGTACACTATTTTTAGATGAAATTGGTGATATGCCACTTGATGTGCAAACACGTTTATTACGCGTTCTTGCCGATGGTGAGTTTTATCGCGTTGGTGGCCATCAAAGTATAAAAGTGGACGTACGCATTATTGCAGCTACGCACCAAAACCTTGAAGATTTAGTTAAACAAGGCAAGTTTAGGGATGATTTATTTCATCGTCTTAATGTTGTGCGCCTACGTTTACCTGCTCTTCGAGAGCGTACTGAAGATATAGAAAGCTTATCGCAACACTTTTTACATAAAAGCGCTAAAGAGCTACAAGTAGAAAGTAAAGTACTGAGCCCTAAAGCGACTGAGCAATTACGTTTATTTAATTGGCCAGGTAATGTACGCCAATTAGAAAATACGTGTCGCTGGCTGACAGTTATGGCACCGGGTGAGCTTGTAAGCGAGCAAGATTTACCGCCGGAAATTCTGGATGCTTCACCGACCCAAGAAGAAGGTGATTGGCTAGATGCGTTTCAGCAATGGCTTAATCAAGAGCTTAAACAAGGCAAAGAAAATATTTGGCCTGACATTCAAGCCCAGCTAGAAACTCGTTTAATTAAAACCGCCCTGGCTAATTGTTCTGGTCATAAGCAAGATGCTGCTATAAAAATTGGTTGGGGACGCAACACGTTGACCCGAAAATTAAAAGAGCGCAATATTAGCTGATTAAACGCTTTTAACATATTTGGTTATTGATGAAGCTAATCGAACATATTCCTTTGTTTAAACAAATGGAAATTATAAACAGGCTGCACTTTTTTAAGGAATTTACGCTCAGCGAGCGCCAAGTCTTATTGGAGTCGTTCGGCCTGTTATATTTAGTAAGTCAGCATCAGTTTTTATTTAAACAATACGATAACGACAAGCGCTTATATATTGTACTTAGTGGCGCGCTATTAGTATTTAAACATAATCATTTGCTAGAACTTGGTACTATAGAGCCCGGTGAATTTATAGGTGAAGGCGCTTTTATAAATAACCGAGAACGCAGCACTAGCGCACGCGCTAAAACCGACAGCATAGTTCTTGCTATTACCCCTGAAGCACTTACCCGCTTGCCTAATGTAATACGTGAAAAAATTAAAGACCGAATTATAGAAGGTATGAGCTTGCGTATTGCAAAGCTCAGCGAGCATATAGAAACTCACGGTTAATTTTATCACTCAATCCATATAAACAATTTGTAATGAGCAGTTAAGCCAAGCTGGTTTATTTAAATGTGCATTGTAAATAAAAGTATCTGACGGTTTTTGACCAAAGGGTGTGCTTATTTTAGGCGTAGTATGCGTGTACGATTGCGATGTATTTTGATAATAAATAACTAAGTACGGTTCAATAAGCTCCCAATCCAACATCACTTTAGCACCACTTGGTAATGTAAATTGCGCCTTTTTTCCGTCAAATGAAACGCGCATATTGTTATATTTATCGTTTAAGCAACCCGTTGTAAGCATAATATTTGGCATACTTAGCTCGGTGCATTGTAAAGCTGAACGTAAATAAAAACCTATATTTCCATTAGTGTAGTGATGATTCTCTGCTTTGCTGTAAATAATGTCAGGTTCAAATCCCATGCTTTGCATTATTAGTGTTAAGTGCTCTAACTGCCCGCTATCAAAGTCGTTATAAGAGACAATTAACGTCGCATTTTTATATGCTTTTGGTACTGCAATATTTTGGTATTTATAAGGTAGAGTTTGAGCAGCCAGTTTAGCTTCTAGCTGCTGCTTTTGATTTGCGCTCAATGCTTGTGTATAAACATACACAGTGGGTTGCTGACATGCACCTAATAAAAAGGCCAAGCACACTAAGAGTATATTTTTCATCATCAACCCCAATTAGATTACAAGTGTAGTCTAATTGAAATTCGATAAATAGCAAATCAGCTAATTTGGCTATTTAACCACGCATCAACACTTTTACGGGTGTATAAAACTTCTTTAAATAAACGATGGCGTTGAAATTCAAGTACCGATTTTTTTTTCATATCGCCACTCACTAAGCGACTATGGTGATCGTTAAATTTTGAAATCACAGAAAAACCACGTTCAGCATTTTCCTTTTGCTCTTTTACTTGATTAGTAAGGTGTGACCTAACATCATCTGCGGTCAACATATCTGAATTATCTAAGCCCATTAGCTCTTTTTTCATTGCTAATCTTACGCCCATTTTCTACTCCGTTTTATATGTATTCATTACACATTGATTAATCCGCCAGAGTTTTAGCAATTAGCGAGCCATACGTAAAAAAGATTGCAACGAAGCTTAACTTTTAATTGCTTCAGTTTTTTTAAAGACAGATAAAATACCTAAAAACTTTCATAACTAATTGTGTATTACAGCTATCTAAAGTTACTTGCTTTGGTGCAAAAGTCGCTGTAAGCCTTTATACTAAAGCCTGTGCGTTACCCCACCGAGAGCAAATATGAACGAAGAATATATAGAAATAGAGTTAGAAGAAGAGCCGATTGAGCTTTGTAAATTATTAAAAGTATTAAACTTAGTTGAAGGTGGCGGCCAAGCTAAAAACCTAATCACTGAAGGCTATGTGGGTGTTAACCATGAAATTTGTACAATAAAGCGGAAAAAATTATACAGTGGCGATGTACTAGAATTCGATGGTGAGTTTTTTCAACTTGCGTTAAGTGAAGATGCAGTTCCTGCAGAAAAACCTGCGGCACAACCTCAAGCAGAATCAAAGCAAGCTGCACCACAACCAACAAATCAGCCAGCTAAAGCTAAGCGCAAGCGCACTAAAAAGCCTAAAGTTGACGATAAAACAGGTCGTCGTCCTATTTCATTTGGTTAAGTATTTAAAAAACCCTCTTTTTATATAAAAAGGCCACCTTGTATAGTTGGCCTTTTTGCTCTTTAATTACCTAGCTAATAATAATAAAAACAAGGTAATAATATGTCACAAAACACACCAGCCACCTGGTTTAAACCCGCGGTATGGGCGGCACTCGTATGGAACTTACTTGGCGTTATTGCATTTGCTATGCACATGATGATGACACCCGAAATGATAGGTAAACTTCCGTTAGATCAACAAGCTGCCTACTCTGACATCCCTCTTTGGTCAACCATTGCATTTGCTGTAGCTGTATTTGGAAGTACTTTGGGTTGTCTGTTTTTACTTGCTAAAAACGCGCTGGCAACACCTACTTTTGCGCTATCGCTCGGCGCTATTTTAATTCAGCAATATTATAATTTTGTGGTCATAAATAGTATTGAGCTGCTTGGCGCAAGTGCTGTATTTATGCCTGTTTTTGTAATCATAATTGCCATTGCTCTACTTTATTTAAGTATTAAAGCTAAGCAACAAGGTTGGTTACAGTAATTAATAAAGGTCAAAATAACTTTTGACCTTACCTCGTCTTTCAAATCATCTCTTGAAATTAAATTTTTCAGCATCATCTCTACTATAATAATTGTATAAAATTCGTTCTCTAAAGACGGCTTTTTACATTGGTATGCACTTTGCAACTCAAGTACTACAGAGGTCACTCTTCAAAATATTTTTATAATTCATAAAGGGGCAAATAATGAATAATAGTTTCGATACCCAACATCAGCTCACAATAAACGGTGAGCAATATCATATTCATTCTCTAAAAGGACTTGGCGACAAAGCGAAACGATTGCCCTTCTCCTTAAAAGTATTACTTGAAAACCTTCTTCGTAACGAAGACGGCGCAAATATTAAAGAACAAGACATTCAAGCCCTCCTTAATTGGGATCCTCAAGCAAAACCTGCATCTGAAGTTGCCTTTACTCCAGCTCGCGTAGTTATGCAAGATTTCACCGGTGTACCCGCTATTGTTGATTTAGCCGCGATGCGTGATGCAATGGAAAAACTAGGTGGCGATCCTGCAAAAATAAACCCGTTATCGCCAGCTGAACTTGTTATTGACCATTCGGTACAAGTAGATGGTTATGGTAATGATGGTGCATTTGATTTAAATGCCAAGCTTGAATATGACCGAAATAAAGAACGTTACGAATTTTTACGCTGGGGACAAACCGCTTTTGATAATTTAAAAGTAGTGCCACCTGCAACCGGTATTGTTCACCAAGTGAATTTAGAGTATTTAGCCCGTGTTGTTTTTGATGAAGAGCGCGATGGCAAAAAATTCGCTTACCCAGACACTCTCGTCGGTACCGACTCTCATACAACCATGATTAATGGCTTAGGTGTACTTGGTTGGGGCGTAGGCGGTATTGAAGCCGAAGCGGCTATGCTTGGTCAGCCAATTAGTTTATTGATTCCACAAGTAGTTGGTATGAAGCTTAGCGGCAGATTACCTGAAGGCACAACCGCAACCGATTTAGTATTAACGGTAACCGAAATACTGCGTAACCATGGTGTAGTGGGTAAATTTGTAGAGTTTTATGGTGACGGCCTTGCCGACCTACCACTTGCCGATAGAGCAACCATAGCGAATATGGCACCAGAATACGGCGCTACGTGTGGTATTTTCCCGATTGATGATGAAACCATCAACTATCTTCGCTTAACAAACCGCGACGAAAAACACCTAAAGGTAATTGAAGATTATGCTAAACACCAAGGTTTATGGCGTAACGATGGCGACGAAGCAAGCTACACCGATACACTCGAACTTAAATTAGACGATGTTGTACCAAGCCTTGCAGGCCCTAAACGTCCACAAGACAGAATTGCCCTAAATAAAGCGGGTGAAGTAATTGGCGAGCATTTAAAAGGCTTTCAAGATGAGCGTATGGCTCGTCGCGATAAAAGCGATGAAGAGCAAGCTCGTATTGAAAGTGAAGGCCCAACAACAAATCCAGATGAGCCAGTAGACGAAGCACAGTTTATGGGCGCCGCTAAAGTTAAATTTAAAGGCCAAGAGTTTGAGCTAAACGATGGCGCTTGTGTTATTGCCGCAATTACCAGCTGTACCAATACCTCTAATCCAAGTGTTATTTTAGCCGCAGGCTTAGTCGCTAAAAAAGCGAAGCAATTAGGCATTAATGTAAAACCTTGGGTTAAAACATCCCTTGCACCAGGCTCTAAAGTAGTTACCGACTACCTAGAAAAAGCAGGCTTGATGGATGACCTAGAAAGCCTAGGCTTTAACTTAGTTGGCTACGGTTGTACTACGTGTATTGGTAACTCAGGGCCACTAGCAACTGAAATATCAGATGCGATTCAAAAGCATAAATTAGTGGTTAGCTCTATTTTATCGGGTAACCGTAACTTTGAAGGGCGTATTCACCAAGATGTTAAAATGAACTTTTTAGCATCTCCTCCGCTTGTTGTTGCTTATGCCATTGCAGGCAGAACCGACATTGACGTATATAACGAACCCCTTGCACAAGATGCTAATGGTAACGATATTTACCTTAAAAACATCTGGCCAAGCGTTAAAGAAGTGAGCGACCTAGTTAAAGAAACAGTTACTAAAGAAATGTTTGAAAAAAGCTACGCTAACGTTTACAAAGGCGATAGCCGCTGGCAGCAAATTCAAATACCTGATGGCAAACTTTATGATTGGGATGACGCATCTACCTACATTAAAAAAGCACCATTTTTTGATGGTATGAAAGTTGAACCACCGGGTATTCCAACGATTGAGGGCGCACGTTGTTTAGCTAAGCTTGGGGATTCAGTAACCACTGACCATATTTCTCCAGCAGGTGCTATTAAAGCAGAAGCGCCAGCAGGTTTGTACTTGCAAGAGAAAGGTGTAGAAAAGTCGCAATTTAACTCGTATGGCTCACGCCGTGGTAATCACGAAGTAATGATGCGCGGCACGTTTGCTAATGTGCGTCTTAAAAACTTACTTGCCCCGGGAACTGAGGGCGGTGTAACACGTACACAACCAGGAAACGATTTAGCAAGCATTTACGATGCAGCTATGGAGTACCAAAAAAACAATACGCCTCTCATTATTTTAGCGGGTAAAGAATACGGTACGGGTTCATCTCGTGACTGGGCGGCCAAAGGCTCACTCTTATTAGGTGTTAAAGCCGTTGTAGCACAAAGCTACGAACGAATTCATCGTTCTAACTTAATCGGTATGGGTGTATTACCGCTGCAATTTAAAGAAGGTGAAAGCTACGAGTCACATGGGTTAACAGGGCAAGAACAATTTGATATTGATGGCCTGTACGATAAAACCGATGAAGTAACCGTTATTGCTACAAATGCCGAAGGTAAAAAAGTCACCTTAAGTGCAGATGTACGTATTGATACCCCTAAAGAGTGGGATTACTACAAACACGGCGGTATTTTACAATACGTACTGCGTAATATGCTCGACTAACAAAGACAGTAGTTAATACATTTAAAAGCCCAGTTTAGTAATAAGCTGGGCTTTTTTATGTGTGCTGTTTGTTGTCTTAAATCAATGCTAAGCATTTAAAGCTTGCCTACACTAGGGCCTGTTGACCTTTCAGGATTAAAATTTGTTCAACCTAGGGGCTATTTAATCGCGGCGTGAGGTTTGTAACCTAGTGGGCTAAGTAAAAACCGAGCAACAAAGAGTAAATAGCCCCTAGGCAGAACCCTTCGGGCAGCGCATGTTTGGCATTTATTCCACGTTATCGCCTATTCATGGGGAATAACCACACTACATAGGCTCTGCCTTGCCTAAATACCAAACACACTGCTGCAAATTTAACCTCGAAAGATAAACAGGCCCTAGGGCTACTCTTAGTGAGGTAACTATGTCGCAAACAATGATAATTAGGCTACTTAAAACATCAATAGTGCTTGGGTTGTGCCTTATTGTTACTGGCCACACTTTAATTGTGTCGAGTTATTTCACTGTTAATCATGGTATTAAAGGAATAATTTTAGCCGCGGCATGTATTGCTGTAGGCGTGCTGCTGTCGCTTCCCACTAAAATATATTTAACAGTATTATTGATGGAAGCCGAAAAACGTTATTTAAAAAACCATAAAAGCACTCACTCTAAATAATTAAAGTGCACTTAAATTATTAATTTCTTTATTACGTTTTTCTAGTTTGTCTTTTACATTTTCGGCGTCATTAAATAGCTTTTTAACCGAATCTGGGTTCACAATACTGATCCCCTCTGGTGCAGCCGACATTGTGTTTGGAGTTGAAGAGGTATTTAAAATAGACGTGTCTTCTGCAGCAATAACAGTAATATCTTTAGGATCGAGTTTTACTTCAATACTTTTTGCATGTGGGTTAGGTGTATCAGAAAAGTGCCATTGGCCTGTTTCGTCTTGCCACTTAAAAATTTTACCACTTGAGGTAGCATTTGCAGCAATTGGTTCATCAGAAATACTGCTCGCAATTTTATCGCCAGCTTGCTTAACACCCAGCACTGCTTGGTCCAAAGTATTGCTAGATAGCGCGACCATTCTTTCTTTAATTTGCCCAGATTCACTGCTAATTGATGATGCAGAAAGCCATGTTTGACCATCGGGCTTTTTTAAATAAAACAAAGAGATGACTGCAATAGCCATGATTGATATAGCTAAGTAGGTAAAGTATTTCATAGCGTTCCTGCTTTAGTTAATCCTTTAATGTCTTGAGTCTAATAAAAAATACTTAATTAGGCAATTTTTTGTACCCGAATAAAAGAAAATAAAAACGCAGCCGAAGCTGCGTTTTTATTTGCGATTTAACTACATCGTAGTGACGTTAAATGCCGTCACCATCCATGTGTAGTCCACATTCTCGGTTTAAACCAAAAAAGCGAGTTTCTTCCTCTGTCATTCCTGGTTCTAACTTACGTGTTGTATGTACGTCCCCCATCGACACATAACCTTGTTCCCATAATGGGTGGTAAGGTAAATCATGCTTAGTCAGGTACTGATACACGTCGCGGTTAGACCATTCAATAATCGGGTACACTTTAACGGTACCACGGCTTATTTCTACAAACTGTTTATCAGCACGTGTAGATGATTGATCGCGACGCAAACCACTAAACCACGTGCCCGCTTCTATCTCTTTAAGTGCGCGGGTCATCGGCTCAACTTTATTAAGCTGGTTATATTGCTTAATGCCGTCCTCGCCTTGCTCCCACAACTTACCAAACTTAGCTTCTTGCCATGCAGGGCTTAGCTGCGCTCTATACACCTTTAAGTTAAGTGATAAACGCTCACTCATTTGTTCAATAAACTGATACGTTTCAGGAAATAAATAGCCTGTATCGGTTAATACAACGGGAATATCTGGACGTTGTGAGGTCATTAAATGCAGCATTACTGCCGCTTGAATACCAAAGCTAGATGATAAAAAAGCCGTATTAGGCAAGTTATCAAGCGCCCATGCAACACGCTGTTCTGCGCTCATATTCGCTAGCAAACCATTAGCATCAGCTAACATAGCCGCTTGGCTTTGTTTATCTAGCTGTAAAATGTTTTTAAATTCACTCATGGTAAATTCCAAACCTCACCAGCGCTTTGGCGCTGGTATTTAATTAAGCGTGAAAATCGGTTACTGATACTTTTACTTCAGCAACTATGCCTTTGCGTATAACAAAGTCACCAAAACACTCACCTTCGTTACGCTCTTTTGCCCATTGCCCAATGAGCTTATCGAATGCTTCTAGGTAAACGTCTTCGCCTACGTTCTCAAGGTACAATTTAGGAATACGTGTACCTTCTAAATTACCACCTAGGTAAACGTTGTACTTACCTGGGCCTTTACCCACTAAACCAGCTTCTGCAAGCATTGCGCGGCCACAACCGTTAGGGCAACCTACAACGCGCATAATAATGCTGTCATCTGGTATACCGTGCTTGGCAAGTAATGCTTCAGTTTTTTCTACTAGGCTTGGTAAGTAACGCTCTGCTTCGGCCATTGCAAGTGGGCACGTTGGCAGTGAAACACACGCCATAGAATTTTTACGCTGCTGCGAATCTTTGTCGTCAATCAGGCCATGACTACGAGCAATTTCTTCAATCACGGCTTTTTGATCTGCAGGTACGCCAGCAATAATTAAGTTTTGGTTTGCCGTCATACGCATGTCACCTTGGTGAACTTCTGCAATTTTACGACAACCTGTTTTAAGCGGTTTGCCTGGGTAGTCTAAAATACGACCACTTTGAATGAATAGCGTTAAGTGGTGCTTACCATCAATGCCTTCAACCCAACCAATGCGATCGCCTCGGTGAGTAAACTCAAACGGACGACTTGGTGCAAACGTAACGCCTGAGCGTTTTTCTACTTCTGCTTTAAATACATCAACACCTACACGGTCTAGTGTGTATTTAGTTTTTGCATTTTTACGGTTTGAACGATTACCCCAATCGCGCTGCACAGATACAACATGCTCTGCAATTTTTAAGGTATCTTCTAGCGTAATAAAGCCAAAGTCATCAGCCTTACGCGGATAAGTTGCTGTATCGCCGTGCGTCATGGCAAGGCCACCGCCCACTAATACGTTAAAACCAACAAGCTTGCCGTTATCAGCAATTGCCACAAAGTTTAAGTCATTCGCATGCACATCAACTTCGTTGTTAGGTGGAATAGTTACCGTTGTTTTAAATTTACGCGGTAAGTAATTAGACCCTAAAATTGGCTCTTCTGTGGTTTCTGCTTTTTCGCCATTTAACCAAATTTCGGCATACGCTTTCGTTTTTGGTAATAAATGCTCAGAAATTTTTGCAGCCCAGTCGTAAGCTTCTTGATGTAACTCAGACTCAACTGGGTTAGTAGTACAAAGCACATTACGGTTAACGTCACCCGCTGTAGCAATAGAGTCTATACCTACGCTGTTAAGCATTTGGTGCATGCCTTTAATATTAGGCTTTAGCACACCATGAAACTGAAACGTTTGACGCGTTGTTAAACGAATACTGCCGTAGCTTGTTTTTTCATCAGCAAACTTATCGATTGCTAGCCACTGCTCTGGCTTAATAATACCGCCAGGCATACGTGCACGTAACATTACATTATGTAGCGGCTCTAGCTTTTGCTTAGCACGCTCACCACGTATATCGCGGTCATCTTGTTGGTACATGCCATGAAAACGAATTAGCTGAAAGTTGTCGGCAGTAAAACCACCGGTAATCTCGTCTTTTAAATCTTTTTCTATGGTGCCACGTAAAAAGTTACTTTCTCTTTTCAAACGTTCGTTATCAGAAAGTTTTACGTTTTTATCTTGTTCGCTCATTTTAAATCCTAAATTTGTTACAGTGACGGCTGTTAGCTGTTAAATAAAATAAGAAACGTGATTAATACACGTCTTTCTGATAGCGGTTTGCGCTACGCAAATCTTTTAAGTATTGCTCTGCGTCTTCGTTACTCTTACCTGTGTTTTCTTTAACGATATCAACCAAGGCGTTGTGTACATCTTTTGCCATGCGATTTGCATCGCCACAAATATAAAAGTGAGCGCCGGCTTCTAACCACTCAAACACGTCTTTACTGTTACTGCGTAATTTGTCTTGTACGTATACTTTTTCTGCTTGGTCACGGCTAAATGCAACATCTACTTTGTTAAGTAAACCCGATTTTAAATAACCCTGTATTTCTACTTGGTATAAAAAGTCTTGAGTGAAATGTGGGTTACCAAAGAACAACCAGTTTTTGCCTTGTGCTTCACGCGAATCACGCTCTTGTAAAAATGCACGGAACGGCGCGATACCCGTACCTGGGCCTACCATAATCACAGGTGTATCATCGTTAGTTGGTAGGCGGAAATTGTCGTTGTGTTCGCTAAATACTTTAACTTTACAACCTTCTTCTGCACGACGAGTTAAGTAACCAGTACAACCACCTAAATGCTCGCTATCAAAGGCATCAAACTGCACTAGACCTAGTGTTAAATGTACTTCGTCTTCAACCTCAGCTTGGCTAGATGCAATTGAGTACAAACGAGCTTGTAGTTTACGTAGGCAATCTACTAATGTTTGCGCATCAATTTTTGCTGGGTTTTGGCGAATTACATCAAATATTTGGCGAGGTTCAATATACGCACGCATTGCCGCTTTATCTTCCACAAGCTTTAATAATTCAGGCGTACCTGTTGATGTTGCGTATTTTTCTACAAAACCTGGGTATGACTGAGTCAGCTCTAGTTTTTCAATAAGTGCATCGCGTACGCTTAGCTCTTCATCACCTACTTTTACAATGCTTGTTGCATCTATTTGAGTAAGTGTAAGTACTTCATCAACTAATACATCGTCATTTAAAAAGTACACACCTAATGAATCACCTGGCGTGTAAGTAATGTCAGAACCTTCAAGCGAAATTTCAACGTGGCGTACATCTTTAGTCGAGTCGCGACCGGTAATTTTTTGAACAGTTAATAGCTCTGCTTCAAATGGATTTTGTTTTGTATATTGGCTTGCTGCAGAGGTTGGAGCGCCAAATGGCATTGATACAACTTGACCACCAGCGGCCTCTTGTTGCGCTTTTAAATCAGGTTCGAATGCGTCAATTGCGCCCGCAATCCATGTTGCAGCTTCATCTTCATAATCTACATCTAAATCAGCACGTTGATATATGGTCTGTGCACCTAGTTTATTTAAACGCTCTTCAAAGTCTTTTGCTGTTTGGCAGAAAAACTCATAGCTAGAATCACCTAAACCAATAACGGCTATTTTTACATCGTCTAGTTTTGGTGCTTTTTTAGTTGCTAAAAATTCATAGAGTGTTTCTGCGTCTTCTGGTGGCTCACCTTCACCGTAAGTAGATACAACGATGGTTAAAAACTTTTCTTTTTTCAGGGCTGTTGGTTTGTAATCTGACATGCTAACCAATTTAACCGCTAAGCCGCGCGACTCAGCCTGCTCTTTCATTTTGCTTGCTACGCCTTTTGCGTTACCCGTTTGCGAACCATATAAAATAGTTAGCGCTGCAGCATCTCCTGCAGCCGGTACGCCAGCAGTAGGAGCACCTAATGCAGCTGAGTTAGCATTTGCGGCTAAGTAACCACTTACCCATGCTTGTTGAATTGGATTAAGCTCAGCCACTAAACCTTGCAGCTTTTGTACTTGATCTTGCGATAGCGGGCTTGCCGCAGCATTTAGTTGACCTAACAACATGAATCGATTCCCCATAACCCTGAAAATTAAACACAACACACTTTGTGTATTGTTAAAAATGAGTTTTACCTCATCCAGAGTGTATCTGTTGAGGTTTTCTAAGTATGCAGGATAACGGGCTAAGCATAGATAAAAAAAGAATAGAATCTGCTTTGATATTCCATTTAGTTATTAATTTATAAAAATACCTTCAAAAACAGATTAAAGACTTATTATTGCTTTTTACTGCACTTTAAATTAACAATTTTGTAACCTAACTAATGTAGGGTATATTCTTCATTCAAAATAAAAATAGGAACAACTATGTTACACGGGAAATATAAAAATAAACTACTTAGTACCGCTTTGTTACTTGGCTCATTACCTGTAATGGCCAATGTAGCTAATGGCGGATTTGAACAATGGTCAGGTAATACACCTAGCTCTTGGAGCACTATTGATAGCGGAATCAGCTTAACGCGCTCAACTAGTACAGTTAAAAGCGGTAGTAGCTCTGCTGCTGTCAATGTAACTACAGGATCGCAAAGTAACACTGATTTACTACAACAAGTTGCTGTAGAAGCGGGTAAAACCTATAACTTTTCGGCTGATGTTTACCACACCGAAGGTAAAATTAAAGCTCGCTTGTATGTAGATGGTTATCAAAGCTATTCAAATCAAGCACAAACTAACCAATGGCAAACAGTTAGCCATAGCTATACAGCAAGCAGTGATAAAACAATTAGCGTAGGGCTTAGGTTTTATGATGTAAGTGGATTTGATGGCAGCGAAACCGTATACGTAGATAACTTTTTACCAAATACTGATGGCAACGCATCAACAAGTTGCACCGACAATAGCCTTACTTTAACGCTTAACACCGATAATTACGGTAGCGAAACTAGCTGGGCCGTTAATAATAATCAAGGTAGCGCTGTTGCTAACGGCAGTGGTTACGCATCAAACACTCAGTATGATGAGCAAATATGCCTAACTGATGGTACTTACACACTTGTTATTAGCGACAGTTACGGCGATGGTATGTGTTGTTCAACAGGTAGTGGCAGTTATGCGCTTAAGCAAGGCTCTACCACACTTGCTAGCGGTGCAAGTTTTAATAATACAGACAGCACAGCATTTACTTTAGGCGGTGGCTCTGGTGATGGCGGCGGGACTAATCCAACACCCACAGGCTACTATGTTACTGCTCAAGGGTTATCAGGTTATACACTAAAAACTGAGCTTTATAATATTATTAAAGATCATAATGCACAGGGTTACTCGGCTATTTGGAATTTTTACGACTCATCTGCACGTGATAAATACTTTGAAAACGATAACAGCATTTTAGATATGTATAGCGAAAAACCAAACGGTTCAGATAGCTACAATTATACTGCTGTGAGCGATCAATGTGGTAACTATAGTGGAGAAGGCGGCTGTTACAACCGTGAGCATTCATTCCCTAAAAGCTGGTTTGGCGGCACTATTGAGCCAATGAACTCAGATGTGCATCATATTTACGCAACCGACGGTTATGTAAACTCAAAACGTAGTAATTTCCCATTTGGTGAAGTAGCAAGCGCTTCATTTACATCAACCAACGGAAGTAAATTAGGTTCTGCCGCAAGTTCATTAAATTACTCTGGTACTGTGTTTGAGCCAATTGACGAATTTAAAGGTGACTTTGCTCGCGCTTATTTTTACATGGCAACGCGCTACGAAAATGTAATAGGCACTTGGCAAACCAAAACGACCTCAAGTAATGCTGTGCTTAATGGTTCAAGCAACCAAGTATTCGAGAACTGGGTTGTAGCCATGCTGCTTAACTGGCATAACAGCGATCCTGTAAGCCAAATGGAACTTGACCGTAACCAAGCAGCCTTTGAATTTCAAGGTAATCGTAACCCGTATATCGACCATCCTGAATTTGTAGAAATGATTTGGTAAAAGTTAGCAGTTAAAACATAAGCCTTTGCAATTGCAGAGGCTTTTAACCTTTAGTGTGTAATATTTTTGAAGGGATTACCTCACCACTTAACGTATTTTCAATAAAAACACTCTTTTAACAACCACTAAGACTAAAGGATAATAACCTGCCATTAACACTATTCCCCGCTATAAAAAGTGATCAAACTCCTTAAAATAAAAAATAAGACATTGATTTGTAATAACTTTAAATCATTTCGTGTAGTTTTATAATTTTTAACATAAAGCTGATTGTCAGATTAACTGTATTAAAAACAACCATGCACGACCTTTTGCCTATACATCCCAGCCTAAGAGCTGATTTACCCTGCATGTTCAATATTCATTTGCTTTAACAAAAGCCGTATTTATTTGATTAAGCAACAATGTTGCAGGAGAACGCATGCAAACTACACCACCCGGTGATGCACCATCAAACACGCACAAGGATGCTCAAAGCTACGAGCAGCTTCACAAGCCGAGTTCAGAGTTTAATACTCGCGACGAGTATCTCGAACATGAATTACAAATTATGCAGCCTAAGCGCTGGCGTCCTAATTTACCATTTAGAGATTACCGATTTGAATTTGAAGACACCATTCCTGCAATGGCGGGAACTATTGGTAAAGTCGTTATGGTGGGTGCTATTGCGGCAACATTTGCAGCACCTCTTGGTTTAAGTGATGCGTTTGTTTTAGAAAATGTACGTTATGAATTACTCATTGTTTCTATTTTTATCATTTTATTTTCAGGCTTTATTTTACCCACGGCCAACTTAGCCGGTACTCACGGCCCGCTTATTCCGTTAATTCCTATTGTAGTTGCTGCTGGCGGTCACCCTATGGCGTTTGGCTTACTCATTGGTGCCTTTGGTTTTATTTTGGCCATAACCAAGGGAGGAAGTATGCTCGCGCGCCTAACCAGTAAAGGTGTATGTGGCGGGCTACTCATTTATTTAGGTTTTATTGGTACTATTTCGCAGGTTAAAAAGCTGTTTGCCTGGGCTGAGGCCATTGATATGGCGCATATTGCGTTTATTGTTATTTTAGCCACCATTTTATTGTATGCACTGTTAGAGCACTTTAAAAAGCGTTGGTTAGCCGTGCCGTTAAGCTGCCTTATTGGTGGTGTGGTTGCCTTTGCTCTAGGTGCACCGTTTGAGTTTCATACTGCTCCGGGTTTACCAAATATGAACCCCGCTTACTGGTGGGGTGAAAACACGGGCTGGATGCTTGGCCTGCCAACGCTTGAAAGCTTTGTGGTTGTACTCCCATTTGCAGTGCTCGCCGTTGCTATGTGGTCACCTGATTTTTTAGGTCATCAAGTATTTCAAAAAATAAGCTATCCGCAACGTACTGAAAAAGTACAAATGAATATCGACGACACCATGCTGAGCGCATCGGTTAGACAAACATTTGGCTCACTTGCTGGTGGTGCTAACTTTACCTCATCGTGGGGAACCTACATTGTACCTGCTGCTATTGCTAAACGCCCTATTCCGGCTGGCGCCATTTTAACAGCCGTATTTTGTATTATTGCTGGTTTATGGGGTTACCCAATGGATTTAGCCATTTGGCAACCTGTGCTTTGTGTAGCGCTTATTGTAGGTGTGTTTATTCCGCTACTTGAAGCTGGCATGGAAATGACGCGCGAAGGCAAAACAACGCAATCAGCCGCTATTGTGGTATTTGCCTCAACCTTAGTTAATCCGGCTTTTGGTTGGTCGCTTACTATGCTACTTGATAACCTAGGGCTTATTGGCTGTAAAGAACGTAGCGCAGAGCTAACTAAAATGAGCCGCTGGGTGATTCCACTTATTATGTTTTTGCTACTTACTACTGTAATGGCAATTGTAGGCATGTTACCTGGTATACCTGCGTTAATGGCTGACTTTAGACATTAAGCCTTAGGTACTGAACCTAATATTTACCCACAAAAAAGCACGGCAATTGCCGTGCTTTTCAATACGTGATTTTACTATATACAAGTTAAACAATTACTGCCAAGGGCGCTCAGCTGCTAGTTGTTTTTCAAACGCATCAATCTGTGGGTTTAGTGTTTCGGTTACACCAATAAAATCTAAGCCACTTAATAGACGCTCTTTTACGTCTTTACGAATATCAAAACTAATTGGTGCAAACTTACTGCTTGTTAGTGTTTGATTTTCAAGGTCGATTTCAATGTTAATATCGTCGTGCTGCTCGCTAAGTACAAACAATTGCTCAAGCGTGTCGGCAGGTAACGCAATGGCTAACATTTGGTTGTTACCACAGTTATTAAAGAAAATATCTGCAAAGCTTTCAGCTAAAATAACTTCAAAACCATATTGCTTAAGCGCCCATGGCGCGTGCTCACGAGATGAGCCACAACCAAAGTTATCGCGCGTTAATAAAATTTGCGCACCTTGGTAACACGGGCGGTTTAAAATAAAGTCAGGGTTTGGCTCACCGTTATCTAGGTAGCGCCAATCGTAAAACAAAGCAGCATCAAAACCTTCGCGGCTAGTTGATGTTAAAAACTGCTTAGGAATGATTTGGTCAGTATCTACATTGTTTTTATCAAGTGGAGCCATTAAGCCACTAAAAAATACGCTCATTATGCTTCTCCTCTAATATCAACAAAGTGGCCATGTATTGCAGCGGCTGCCGCCATTGCAGGGCTAACTAAATGTGTACGTCCGCCACGACCTTGACGACCTTCAAAATTACGGTTAGAAGTAGATGCACAGCGCTTGCCTGCTTCTAGGCGGTCATCGTTCATTGCTAAGCACATTGAGCAACCCGGTTCGCGCCATTCAAAGCCAGCGGCTTTAAAAATATCGGCTAAGCCTTCGTCTTCAGCTTGTTTTTTAACTAAGCCAGAGCCCGGTACAATTAACGCCTCTATGCCGGCTACAACTTGCTTGCCTTCAACAATTTTTGCAGCTGCGCGTAAGTCTTCAATACGGCTATTAGTACATGAGCCAATAAATACCGTGTCTACTTTTGCGCTTGATAATTTATCGCCCGCTTTTAAGCCCATGTATTTAAGTGCGCTGCGAATGGCATCGGCTTTAATTAAATCTGGCTCTTTATCTGGATCGGGTATGCACTCATCAACACCAATTACTTGCTCTGGGCTTGTGCCCCAGGTAATTTGTGGCTGAATGTCGTCAGCATTTAGCTCAACAACTAAATCAAAGTGTGCGCCTTCGTCTGTTTTTAAGGTTTCCCAATATTCAACGGCTGCATCAAAATCTGCGCCTTTAGGTGCAAACGGACGACCTTTTAAATAATCATAAGTAATTTGGTCAGATGCAATTAAACCCGCTTTTGCACCCATTTCTATGCTCATATTACATAGCGTCATACGGGCTTCCATTGAAAGCGCTTCAATGCCTGCACCACAAAACTCTGCTACATAGCCTGTGCCACCAGCAGTACCTAACTTGCCAATTACCGCCATAATTAAATCTTTAGCCGTAACTGTTGGACGCAATACACCGTTAATTTGAATTTTTAACGATTTCGCCTTTTTTTGCTGTAGCGTTTGCGTTGCTAATACGTGCTCAACCTCAGACGTACCAATACCATGCGCTAATGCGCCAAACGCACCATGCGTAGAAGTATGGCTATCGCCACATACAATGGTTGTGCCTGGCAAAGTAATACCTTGCTCTGGGCCCATTACGTGCACAATGCCTTGGTTAATTGAGTTTAAATCGTAAAGTACAATACCAAACTCTTTACAGTTTTTATCAAGCGCCATTAATTGATTTTTAGATACTTCGCTTGCGGCATCAAGTGATCGGCTCTTAGTCGATACGTTATGATCCATCGTTGCAAAGGTTTTTTCTGGGCAACGTACAGTACGGTTTTTTTCACGTAGACCTGCAAAAGCCTGCGGAGAAGTAACTTCATGCACTAAATGGCGGTCAATATAAAGTAAGTCGGTTTGCTCATTTATGCTGGCAACGGTATGTGCTTGCCAAATTTTGTCGTATAACGTTTGGGCCACTTGCTAATTCCCTAATCTGTTTGAGTTGCAGCATAACGGTGCTGCAACTTTAATATGTTATTAAATGCGTGAAACGATAGCGGCTGCCACATCGCTTGTGCTGTAACCGGCATTTGGATATATATCTGGCGTGCCTACACCTGCTTCAACGGCTTCTGCTACGGCTTTTTCAATGGTGCGCGCAGCTTCGTCTTGCCCTAGCGAGTAACGTAACATTAATGCGGCACTTAAAATTTGTGCTATTGGGTTTGCAACGCCTTTACCTGCAATATCTGGTGCTGAACCGCCTGCTGGCTCATACAACCCAAAACCCGATTGATTCAAGCTTGCCGAAGGTAATAAGCCCATTGAGCCTGTGATCATCGCGCACTCATCTGACAAAATATCGCCAAATAAGTTATCGCAAAGTAGTACGTCAAATTGGCTAGGCTGTTTAACTAACTGCATAGCGGCGTTATCTACGTAAATGTAATCTAGGCTTACTTCTGGGTAGTCTTTGCTTACTTCGGTGACTACTTCGCGCCATAATACGCTTGATGCAAGTACGTTTGCTTTATCAACAGAGGTAACATGGTTACTACGTAATTTTGCAGCTTCAAAAGCAAAACGAGCAATACGTTCAATTTCTTTACGCGAGTATGTTTGCGTATCAAAAGCAGCTTCTTCAGCGCCTTCGCCGCTACGGCCTTTTTCGCCAAAATAAATGCCGCCGGTTAGCTCGCGCACACATAAAATATCAAAACCTTTTTCGCTAATATCAGCGCGAAGTGGTGACGCTGCACTTAATGCAGGTAATAACTGTGCAGGGCGCAGGTTACAAAACAAACCAAAGTGCTTACGAAGCGGCAATAACGATGCGCGCTCAGGCTGCTCGTTTGGTGGTAGGTTTTCCCATCTAGGACCGCCTACCGAACCAAATAAAATAGCGTCAGCGTTTTCACACGCTGCAAGTGTGCTCTCTGGTAATGCTTTACCAAATTCGTCAATGGCTGCGCCACCAATTGCATAATGCTCACGGTTCAGGGTAAAACCAAACTTATTGCTCACAGCATCAAGTACTTGTTCTGCTGCTGCCATCACTTCTGGACCAATACCGTCGCCAGCTAATACGGCAACGCTGTAGTTTGTTTTACTCATCCTGCTTTCCTTTGTTGTTTTAAATCAGACACTTTTTGTGCACGATAAATTAAGTTATAAACACGGATCATGGCGCGCACCGACGCTTCAACCACATCCGCTGCAATGCCCGCACCGTGGTAAGGTCGGCCATCGTATTTAGCTATAATATTTACTTGGCCTAATGAGCTTGCACCTTGACCTGTCGCTTCTAAATTATATTCAATCATTTCAACGCTCATACCGGTTAAGCGCTCAATAGCTGCAAACGAAGCTTCAACTGGGCCATTACCTGTCGCGGCTTCTTGTTTAGCTTCGCCATCAATTCGCATTCCAATGGTAGAGCTTGCTACCGATTGTGAGTTAGAGGCTGAGTTAACAAATTCTAATTGGTATTTTTCGTCTTTGTCGTTAATTTGATTAAAGTAAATCATCGCCTCAAGGTCGTAATCGTATACTGTGCCTTTTTGGTCAGCCAATTCGATAAAGCTTTTATATAAGCCATCCATATCGTAATCAGATTTTTGATAGCCTAACTCTTCTAAGCGATGCTCAATAACATGACGGCCCGAACGCGAAGTCATATTTAATTGGTTGCTTGGCACACCAACGCTTTCTGGCGACATAATCTCATAAGTATTTTGCGCTTTTAATACACCGTCTTGGTGAATGCCAGAACTATGCGCAAAGGCGTTTTCGCCAACAATCGCTTTATTTGGTTGTACTGGCATATTACAAATTTTAGCCACTTGACGAGATGCACGGTAAATTTCTTCACTTTTAATATCGGTATATACTTTTAAGTGGTCGTGGCGCATTTTCATGATCATTGCCACTTCTTCAAGCGAGCAGTTACCAGCCCGCTCACCAATGCCATTAATAGTACACTCAATTTGGCGTGCACCGGCTTGCACTGCAGCCACCGAGTTTGCTACTGCTAAACCTAAATCGTTGTGGCAATGCACACTTAAACGCGCTTTATCAATATTTGGCACGTTATTCATTAAATGACGGATCATTGCGGCGTACTCATCTGGCGTTACAAAACCAACGGTATCTGGCAAGTTAATAGTAGAGGCACCGGCGTTAATTGCCTGCTCAACAATTT
The DNA here is from genome assembly GCF_014164385.1 of Pseudoalteromonas sp. SG43-3. NCBI lineage: Bacteria > Pseudomonadati > Pseudomonadota > Gammaproteobacteria > Alteromonadales > Pseudoalteromonadaceae > Pseudoalteromonas > Pseudoalteromonas sp. SG43-3. The sequence continues at coordinate 5,626 of NZ_JACJFC010000012.1, read as the reverse complement.
TACATAAATCCCAATGCGGCGTACGACCGGCATCTTCACACGAAAATTCAACATCATCAGTATAGTTACGTGCTAATTTAATTGATTTAACCGCCATGGCCGTTGCATCGTCTAGGCTCATACGTAATTTATGTTCAAGGTGCAAAGGGCTTGTAGCAATAAAAGTATGAATACGGCTTTGCTGAGCTGTGCGAAGTGCTTCGCCACAGGCTTCAATGTCTTTGGCAACAGAGCGTGCTAAACCACAAATAATGGGGCCTTTTACCTCGGTTGCAATACGTTGCACCGAGCGAAAATCAGCAGGGCTCGAAACCGGAAAACCCACTTCCATCACATCCACATTCAAGCGGCTAATTGTATGCGCTAATTGAATTTTATCATCTTCAGTAAGGCTTGCTTTAAGTGCCTGCTCACCATCACGTAAGGTGGTATCAAAAATCCATACTTTATCTTGCTCTTGCATAACTGCCCCTCATTCCTATGTTACCCAAATTTCAATTAATCCCAGCCGCGAGATAAAAAAAACCCCGCAATTGCGGGGTTTTTAGTGTTCAACTCGATGCAAACACACTAATCCCCGCTCACTGACCATAGCAGTAAGAGGTTAAGTTTTAGTGTAATTAAACGAATAATATGCATCTTGTTTTCTTGTGTGTGTGTTCAGTGAAGCCTATTTTTAACATTACAAAGCGACGGAAGCAAGCATAAAAATTCCACAAAACAGATTTAAAAACGATTCAATTGGGTTTTTTAATTCAACCAAGGCACCTATTAAGAATTAAAATAACAAATACATGACTAGTGACGCTTAAATTAATAAGCACTGCAATATACCGTGCTTATATTAACTTTTTACAATTTTTTTAAGCTATGCTTCTTTACTCGTTTCTCTTACGTAATGTCCGGCTCCACGAGTAATATAACGCAGCTGCCAAATAACGCGCTCAATCAATTCGTCGCGTTGCAATCCTTCTATATCGAGCGCTTCTGCACCCGCATTAAATACGAGCGTTACCATAGATTCCGCCTGAATATAGGCATGCATAGCGTTGCACTTAGTTTCGCTTTCTAGATAGTGAGCCAACTCTAAAATAAAATGCTTTACCTCGCGGGCTACAGCGGCTCTAAATGCTTTAGAAGTCCCAGATCGCTCTCGCAGCAACAACCTAAATTGGTTACTTGAGTTATCAATAAACTCCATAAAAGTAACCACTGAGGTATTTATAACACTGCCGCCATCGTTTGCTATTCGTCTGCGAGCTTGACGCATTAGTTGGCGAAGGGTTAAACCGGCTTCGTCTACCATGGTTAAACCTAGCTCATCCATGTCTTTAAAATGACGATAAAAAGACGTTGGGGCAATACCGGCTTCTCGTGCTACTTCGCGTAAACTTAAATTCGAAAAACTATGATCAGCACTCAGCTGATTAAATGCCGCTTGAATTAACGCCTGTCGTGTTTTTTGTTTCTGTTGCGCTCTAACACCCGACATCAACAGCTCCCTGAATTATTTTATATGAATATTTAGTGATATTAGCTCAATTGTACAGTCTAATACTTGACGACAAGAGTTTGAAATACTATTTTAGCTTACAGTTGTACGCTGAGATTGAGAATTATGAATAAACCACCGATTATTTGGACAAACGTCCTATTTTTTAGCCTAACCTTTTTGGCGGCTGCCACACTTGTACCTTGGTACGCCATTAGCTACGGATTTACCAGCGCGCATTGGATTGCTTTTGTAGCCTGCATGTTTTATGCGGGCTTATCAATTACTGCCGGCTACCATCGATTATGGGCACATAAAACCTATAACGCACACCCTGCAGTTGAATTTATTTTTGCGCTTGGCGGTGCTTTTGCGCTGCAAAACAGTGCATTGCATTGGAGTAGCGATCACCGTATACATCACGGTCAAGTTGACGACCCAATAAAAGACCCTTACGCGGCGACCAATGGTTTTTGGTATAGCCATATCGGATGGATGTTACGTGACTACCAAGGCGATAGCTACGGTGATTATAGTAATTGTCGTGATTTACAGCGCAATAAAATAGTTATGTGGCAACACAAACATTACTTAAAGCTTGTGATTGCTATGAACGTAGGCTTGCCTCTAGCACTTGGTTTATTGGTTGGTGATGTGTGGGGGATGTTAATTCTTGCTGGTTTACTACGCTTAGTAATGAGTCAACACTTTACCTTTTTTATAAACTCAGTTGCACATATTTGGGGCTCTCGCCCATACACCGAAAAAAATACGGCACGTGATAACGGCTTTTTAGCGTTATTTACATACGGTGAGGGGTACCATAACTTCCACCATATTTTTGCAAGCGACTACCGTAACGGTATTAAATGGTTTCATTACGACCCAACAAAATGGATGATCCGCTCTTTAGCAGCTGTAGGTTTAGCCAATAAATTAAAGCGTACTCCTGTTGAACGTATCGAAAAAGCGAAGGCCGAAACGCTCATGAGCAAAACGCAAACGCGCCTTGCAAAATTGCCTTTAGCACAAGATAAGATTACATTATTACAACAAGAGTACGATTTACTGCTGAAAAAACTGCAAAATTATTGTTCACTACAAAAACAAGTGTTAGAAGTTAAAAAAAATAACATGGCAAAGCAGTGTGAACGCTCAGCATTAATGGCACAATACCATGAGTTGGAAGCCGCCTGGGAAAATCAAAAACAGGCATGGCTAGCACTTAATGCGAGGTTATTAAAAGCCTCTTTTAATTAATTTAGGAGTGGCTGTGGCCAAACAACCAGAACAAAAAAAAGTACCCGTGACATACCAATATGATGCAATAATTATTGGCACGGGTCCTGGCGGTGAAGGTACCGCCATGAACCTTTCAAAAAACGATAAAAAAGTAGCTGTTATTGAACGCCAAGAATCAGTTGGTGGCGGTTGTGTACATTGGGGAACAATTCCTTCAAAAGCGCTTCGCCACTCTGTTAGCCGCTATATTGAATACAAAGCAAATCCGTTATTTAATGTTGGTGAGCGCCCTAGCCGCTTAACATTTCCTGATATTTTACGTCACGCAAGTTCTGTTATTTCTAAGCAATCTAATTTACGTAGTAGCTTTTACGATCGTAACCGCATTCATATGTTTCAAGGTGATGCGAGCTTTGTAGATAAGCACACAATTGAAGTAAAACGAAATGATGGTTCAACTGAGCGACTGACTGCTAAAACGATTGTTATTGCAACGGGTTCACGCCCTTATCGCCCACCAGAGGTAGATTTTACGCATTCTCGTATTTACGAAAGTGACACAATACTTGGCCTTGAGCATGACCCTCATCGTGTACTGATTTATGGTGCAGGTGTAATTGGTTGTGAGTACGCGTCAATATTTAAAGGTTTAGGCGCTAAAGTTGATTTGGTTAATACACGCGATCGACTACTTGCTTTTATGGATGCAGAAATATCTGACGCACTTAGCTATCACTTTTGGAATAGCGGTATTGTTATTCGCCATAACGAAGAGTTTGACCGAATTGAGACGCGTGACGACTGCGTTATAATGCATCTAAAATCAGGTAAACGCGTAAAAGCTGACTGTATTTTATTTGCTAATGGTCGTACTGGTAACACTGATACACTAAATCTTGAAGCCATTGGCTTAAAAGCCGATAGCCGTGGCCAATTAAAAGTTAACGAAACATACCAAACAGAAATTGATAACGTTTACGCTGTAGGTGATGTAATAGGCTACCCAAGCCTTGCAAGTGCTGCGTTTGACCAAGGTCGTATAGCTGCTGATGCAATTGCATGTGGTAACTGCGATGACAGGCTGATTGTTGATATTCCGGCTGGTATTTATACCATCCCAGAAATGAGCTCAGTAGGTAAAACCGAGCAAGAGCTTACAGCCGCTAAAGTACCGTATGAAGTAGGCCGTGCTCAGTTTAAGCATTTGGCTCGCGCGCAAATTGCTGGTACTGAAGTAGGTAGTTTAAAAATATTATTCCACACCGAAACCAAAGAAGTACTTGGCGTACATTGTTTTGGCGAACGTGCCTCTGAAATTGTTCACATTGGCCAAGCTATTATGGAACAAAAAAATGGTGGCAATAATATCGACTACTTTGTAAATACCACATTTAACTACCCAACCATGGCTGAAGCCTACCGTGTTGCGGCATTAAATGGCTTAAATCGCTTATTTAAATAAGTAGTTTTAAAAGCCTTTATAAATAGGTAACAAAAAACCCGCAACTTAGCGGGTTTTTTACTTTTAAACAGTTTTAAAGCTTGTTTAAGTGACTATTACTTATGGTACTTAGCACTTAGCTCATGTACTGCATTAATGAATACGCCAGCATTTTCAGGGTCTACATCTGGTGTAATACCGTGGCCTAAGTTAAACACGTGGCCATTGCCTGTACCAAAGTCTTCTAAAATAGTGCCTACTTCTTGGCGAATACGCTCTGGTGTACCGTGTAACATAGATGGGTCCATATTACCTTGTAGAGCTACTTTATCACCCACACGGCGCTTAGCGTCGCTAATATTAATAGTCCAATCAAGACCGATTGCATCACAGCCTGTTGCTGCAATAGCTTCAATCCATTGACCACCATTTTTAGTGAACAAAGTAACCGGTACTTTACGACCGTCGTACTCACGAATTAAGCCATCTACAATTTTATGCATGTATTGTAATGAAAATTCGTTGTAATCGCGCGGGCTTAATACACCGCCCCATGAGTCAAATACCATTAGCGATTGCGCGCCAGCTTTAATTTGAGCATTTAAGTAATCAATAACTGAATCAGCTAACTTATCGAGTAATAAATGAAGTGTTTGCGGCTCTGCAAACGCCATTTTTTTGATTTTACCAAATACTTTGCTGCTACCGCCTTCAACCATATAAGTTGCTAGCGTCCAAGGTGAACCAGAAAAACCAATAAGCGGTACTTCGCCTTTAAGCTCACGACGAATAGTGCTTACTGCGTTCATTACGTAGCCAAGCTCGTCTGTAGGGTCTAACTTTGGAATTTTTTTAACATCAGAAAGAGATGAAATAGGACGTTCGAACTTAGGGCCTTCGCCAGTTTCAAAGTAAAGACCTAAACCCATCGCATCTGGAATCGTTAAAATATCACTAAATAATATAGCGGCATCTAACGGGTAGCGACGTAGTGGCTGCAGTGTTACTTCACATGCAAGCTCAGCATTACGGCACAGGCTCATAAAATCGCCCGCTTGTGCACGTGTAGCGCGATACTCTGGTAAATAGCGTCCTGCTTGGCGCATCATCCATACCGGAGTTACATCAACAGGTTGTTTTGCAAGTGCACGTAAATAACGGTCGTTTTTTAATTCGCTCATGGCGTAAATGATCCTAAGACTTGTATAAATTGTGCAAGATTGTACCACCATATTCTCCGACCCTCTATTGCTTAGGGACGAAAACAGCTTTACCTAGAGGTAGATCAATAGAATAGAGTTTTTTAATCCATTTTGACTATAAAATAAACAAAAATAAATAACATTTAAAACTTTTTATTAATATGTTTGCAACATTACAAAAACCTTGTTATTGTTTGTCCCGCGTTAACAAAAACAATAATAAAAATCTTAAAACAATAAAAATAAATG